>JBKPNQ010000136.1:0-22750 GCA_046732715.1 Acidobacteriota bacterium
GATGCCATCAGACTCTTCGAGGCCGTAGATGGCGGCGATGTTCGGATGATTCAGCGAGGCGAGCGCTTGCGCTTCCCGTTGGAAACGCACCAGGCGATCGGGATCGGTGGCGAAGAGTTCGGGCAGGATCTTGAGCGCAACCTCACGACCGAGCCGGGTGTCGCGTGCCCTGTAGACCTCGCCCATGCCGCCCGCGCCGAGCGCAGAGAGGATTTCGTACGGGCCAAGTGGTGCGCCGGCAGCGAGGGCCATGAGGCGTTCCGGATCAGCCGGTGTCGCTGATTGTACTGGGCTTGTGCGAAGCGGGAAAGCGCAACAGTGATCTGCCGGGCTACCCAGTCACACAAGTCTTCCGCAGGGCCTGCCGGCAGATCAGCGCGCACTCGAGCGAAAGGAACCCTTCGTGGATGTCCCGCGTGTCATGCGGACGCGCAGGCGGCTTGCTTCCGCGCCTGGCTCGACCACAACGCATCAGGAAGCAGCGTGGCAGCCATGCCCGTCTACACTACGGTGCCGACGAGGATCAGGTTTCTAAGGTTTTGTGAGGCGCTCTACGAAATTTCTCCGTTCTCCGTTCTCCTGTTTATCTCTTCAGACAAGAATGCAGCGTGACGGTGAACGTCGTTGATATAGGATCGCGTTCTGCCAGGGAGAAATCGATGCGCCTGCTCGTGAGCATGATCGGACGAAATCGGACGGCGTACACCATCCTTGCCGTTGGGTTGATCGCCGTCGTTGGAGCCGCCGTGACGGCGTCCGAGAAAGACAAGCGTGCAGAGTGGCGCCATTATCTCGGCGGACAGGATTCCGCGTCCTACTCATCGCTCACGCAGATCAACCGGTCGAACGTCACCGAGCTCGAAGTCGCCTGGACGTATCGCGCCGGCCCGAACAACCGGCTCCGGTTCAACCCGATCGTCGTCGGCGACGAGATGTACGTGCTGGGTAAGGACCGCGCGATCGTCGCGCTCGATGCGGCGACCGGCAAAGAGCTCTGGAAGTACGAACACGACCCGCTGTTCCAGCGCGATATCACCGACCGGGGCATCAATTATTGGGAAAGCAAGGATCGATCGCAGCGCCGGCTGTTGTTTGCGGCAGGTGCCTATCTGCAAGCCGTTGACGCGAAGACGGGCAAGCTGATCACCACGTTCGGGAACAACGGCAAGGTCGATCTGCGCGAAGGCCTCGGCCGCGATCCCAAATCGATCATCGAGTTTGGATTCGGATCACTCGGCTGGAACTCTCCGGGCCGCGTGTTCGAGAACCTGCTGATCGTCGGGTCCAGGACCGGCGAGGCCTACGGCTCGCCACCGGGAGACATTCGCGCCTTCGATGTGATCACTGGCGCGCGCGTCTGGAGCTTCCACACCGTTCCCCACCCCGGAGAGTTCGGCTACGACGGATGGCCGAAGGACGCCTACAAAGAAGTCGGCGGCATCAACGTGTGGGGTGACATGAGCCTGGACGAGGCACGCGGCATCATCTACGCGCCGACCGGTTCACCAACCTATGATTTCTATGGCGCCGATCGCATCGGCAGCAACCTGTTCGGCAATTGTCTGCTCGCACTCGACGCGAGAACGGGCAAGCGGCTCTGGCACTACCAGGTCGTCCATCACGACCTCTGGGATTACGACAACACGGCTCCGCCGCAGCTGGTCACGGTCCGTCACAACGGCAAGAAAATCGACGCCGTCGCGATGGCGGGAAAGACAGGTTTCCTCTACGTCTTCAACCGCGTGACGGGCGAGCCGTTGTGGCCGATCGAAGAACGAACAGTGCCGCAGACCGACGTTCCAGGCGAGCAGTCGTGGCCGACCCAGCCCTTCCCCACTGTCATTCCGCCCTTCGGACGGCAGTCATTCACGGTGGCCGACATCAGCCCGTATCTCTCGGACGATGCGGAGCGTCAGAAGTGGACCGAGTTGGTGAGGACATCCGTCAACAAAGGCTTGTTCACACCGCCGGCAACCACCAACACGATGCAGATCCCAGGCAACGCCGGGGGTGCCAACTGGGGCACGACCGCGGCCGATCCTGCAGCAGGCCTCGTCTACGTCCTGAACAAGGACGAACCGACGATGCTGAAGCTCGAACCTGAGCCGCCGCCCGGACAGCGGCTCGCCACAGGGCCTCCGGATCAGGTCGGCCGAAGCGTGTACCGTCAGCGCTGTCAACAGTGTCATGGAGAAGAGCTGCGAGGCGCGCCTCCGGAGATCCCGACGCTGGTCGACGTCACCAAACGCCTGGACAGCCAGACGATCAAACGAACGGTGATCACCGGACGAGGCCGGATGCCGGGATTCCAGCTGGGCGACCGTGAGCTGATCGGCCTGGTCGCCTTCCTGACCGATCCCGCCACCGCGAATGCGGCCGCCGCCAAGGAAGGGGATGCCGCACCGCAATCAGGTCCGTCCGAAATGCCCAAACCAACCGGGCCGGTGCGCTACTGGAGTGGATACGGGTACATGGTGCCGAAGGTCGGCCCGGCACCTCAGGCGCCGCCGTGGTCGACGCTGACAGCGTACGATCTGAACAAGGGCGCGATCGCCTGGAGCGTGCCGGTTGGTGAAGTTCCGGAGCTCGCTGCACGAGGCATCACGAACACTGGCTCCGGCGCGCCGCGCGGCGCCGTCGTCACCGCGTCGGGCCTGATTTTCACGGGCACACCCGATAACACGTTCCGGGTGTTCGACAAGGACACCGGAAAGCAGCTGTGGACCAAGAAGCTGCCGATCAACCCGTTGAGCGTCGCCGCGACCTACCAGATCGCCGGCCGGCAGTATGTCGTGATTGCCGGATCGCCGAGGGAGCAGGAATCGGCCGCCGAAGAAGCGGCCGCCGCACAACCTGCTGCGACCGCGCCGCAAGCGCCGAAAGAGGAGGCCGCGTACCTCGCGTTCGCGCTGCCGGTAAAGTCAAAGACGTTTGATCGCGTTGCTGCTTACCGCTGAATCCTGGCTGACCCTCCCTTCGCGAAGGCGCGAACCTGATCGACCGTTGCCATCGTCGTGTCGCCAGGGAACGTCGCGATGAGTGCACCATGTGCCCAGCCCAGCCTGACTGATTGCTCCGGCGTTTCTCCGGTCAGCAAGCCATAGAACAGGCCGGACGCGAACCCGTCACCGCCGCCAACGCGATCGAAGACGTCGATCTCGCAGGTTGGCGCCACAAATGTCTCACCATTGATCCATGCCACCGCGCTCCAGGTATGGCGCGTCGTCGAGTGCACCTCGCGCAGCGTCGTCGCGACGACTTTGAGCTCCGGGAACTTCGTGAGCGTGCGGTCGATCATACCGACGAACGTACTGGGATCGAGCGACGACGTTGACGCCACCTCGGGTCCGGCGATCCCCAGTCCCTTCTGCAGATCCTCTTCGTTGCCGACGAGCACGTCGACATGCTTGACGATCCGCCCCAAGACCGAGACCGCGCGTGCCGCTCCACCCGAAGCGCTCCACAACTTCTCGCGATAATTCAGATCGAACGACACCACGGCACCGTGCTTGTGCGCCGCCTCCATGCCTTCGATGATGAGTTCCGATGTCGTCTCGGAGAGCGACGCGAAGATGCCGCCGCTGTGAAACCAGCGTACGCCGGACCCGAAGATCGACGCCCAGTCGAAGTCTCCGGGTTTCAGCCGGGCCGCGGCTTCGTTACTGCGGTTGTAGAACACGATCGGCGCGCGCACGCCGTGGCCACGATCGCTGTAGACGGCGGCCATGTTGGGCCCCCACGCGCCATCGTGCTTGAACATCTTGTAAAAGGGCGTCACCCCCATCGAGCGGACCTGCCGTGCGATCAGCTCGCCAATCGGGTACTCCACCATCGCGGTCGCGACGCCGGTTCGGAGGCCGAAGCAATCGGCGAGGTTCGCCGCGGTGTTGAACTCGCCACCGCTGACGTGAATCGCGCAGGCGTTCGCTTTACGAAACGGGATGACGCCGGGATCGAGCCGATGAACCAGCGCGCCGAGCGACAGGAAATCGAGTGTGCCTTGTTCAGGAATGCGCAGAGACGTAGCCATGATCCTCAAACGCTATGCGTGAGCGGAGGATGGTGTCAAGGAATCATCGAAATATTCCTTTTAGTTTGCGGCCGATGCCCGACAGGATTCCTTCGAACGCGCGCTTCACACGCTGTCGGACGGTGCCGCGATGCAGCGGGCACAGCCTCGACGGGACGTCGTCGTTCTCCTTGAAATACTCGATGTAGACCGGGCACTCCTCGACCGGACGCAGATAGGAAACGTTGCACAACTGCTCGCCGTGAAGGCCCGCCGGCACCGCGAACTCCTGGGGAGGGCGCCGCTGAGAGGCGCGCTGCATGAAGCTGGCCCAGATCGGCAACGCGAACCGAGCGCCGAACCCCTCACGCGCAATGGTTTTCGGCTGGTCGAATCCCACCCACACCCCGGCGACCAGGGACGAAGAGAATCCGACGAACCATGCGTCCTTGAAATCGTCGGTCGTGCCGGTCTTCCCGCCGGAAGGAAATCGGATGCCCCAGCCGCGAGAGGCAGACGCCGTCCCGCGATCCATGACGTCTTCCAGCATCGAGACCATCTGAAACGCCGTTTCAGGCGAAATCACGCGTTCGCTGTGCGACGGATTGTCGTATGTCGCCTGGCCGTCGGCGTCGATGACGCGCACCAGCCCGCGTGGCTTCACGGCAAGCCCACCGTTTGGAAACATGGCGAAGGCGGCCGTCAGATCGAGCGGGGTCACCTCGCCGGTGCCCAGGGACAGCGACGGCACGTCGGGCAGGTCGCGCATGCCGGCGCTGGATGCGAGGCGAAGGACCGGCTTGGAACCGACTTGCTGCTGAAGCGCGGTCGCCGCGCGATTGTTCGATTCGATGAGCGCCGCCCGTAGCGTCAATTCGTCGGGCGTTTCTCCGCTCGCGTTGCGCGGCGCCCACTCGTCAGGTCCCTGAGGCTGGATGGTCGCGAGGCCCTTGAGCACTGAAACCGGGGTGAATCCGTGCTCCAGCGCTTCGGCAAAGAGGAACGGCTTGAACGCCGACCCGGGCTGCCGGTGGCTGCGCACCGCGCGGTTGAACTGAGACAGGCGGAAGTCGCGACCGCCGACGAGCGCGAGGATGTCCCCGGTTCGCGGATCGATCGCCACGAGCGCTGCCTGGAGATTCGGCTCGTTGAAACGCCGAAGCGTATCGGCCACGGCCCGCTCGGCCATGTCTTGCAGTTCGGGCACGAACGTCGTGCGCACCTGCCAGTCCGGCGGATGGTCGCCGCCAAACTCGTCGCGAAACTGCTGGCGGAGAAATTCCTTCGCGTACCCGCCGCGCGGATCGGTCGGCCCCGGATACGGTGCGATGCGAATCCGGGTCGCTCGAGCGGCGCGCTCCTGCGCTTCAGTGATAAATCCTTCCTCGCGCATGCGCTGCAGGACGACGCGGCTGCGTTCGATCGCGCCGTCGAGGTTCGTCCAGGGCGAGAGCGACGAAGGCGCGCGCGCGAGCCCGGCGACGAGCGCGCACTCGGCGAGATTCAACGTCTTCACCGGACGGTTGAACAGGTGGCGTGACATCGTCTCGACGCCGTAGACGCCGCCACTCAAGTAGATGCGATTGAGATAGAGCTCCAGAATCTGCTGCTTGGTCAGCTGCGAATCGATCATCAGCGCGAGGACCGCCTCGCGCGCCTTGCGGCCGTAGGACTTCTGATTCGAAAGAAAGAGCGTCCGGGCGAGCTGCTGGGTGAGCGTGCTCCCGCCTTGAACGGCTCCGCCTGAACGCAGATTGAGTACGATGGCGCGGCCCAGCCCGATCGGATCGACACCAAAGTGCCTGTAGAAGCGATGATCCTCGACCGCGACGAATGCGTGCTGCAGGTTCGCGGGAATGTCGTCAAGCGGCACGTCCTGACGATGCTCGTCCATCCGGAACCACGGACGGCCGTCGGCGGCGAGGAACCACGTATCGCCGACGCCGCGCCGCAGTTTGTAGACCGCCCACGCCTGCCGCAGCGTCCAGGCGAACGAGATCGCGGTCAGGACAATCAGCACGCCGAAGATCCCCGCGGCAATCCGGTCGCGCGTTCGGCGAGAAATGTTCGGGCGTGGGATGTTCAGGTGGGGAAGTTTCACGGCAGGCGAGCCCGCCGTGCGTGCAAGATCAGTGAAAGCACGACGTAGTAGACGGGAAAAAACAGCGACGCGATCAACAGCGCGGCCGGCACGTCCGGCAGCATCGCGATGATTGGCAGCAGCATCACGCCCCAGATGACGCAGAGTGCAATGGTCAGGCCGCGAAGCACGGGGGTTCGGGAGGGGTAGACGTAGCCGATTCGGACGAAGACGAGGACACTCAGCGCCAGCAAGATGACGGTATTGAGGACATTCGGGAGCCTGGCCGCATAGAGGTAAAGCGCGACAATGTTCCAGTAGGAGGGAAATCCTGTGAAGAAGTAATCGTCGGTTTTCGCATCCTTCGCGGCAAAACCGTAAGCGCTGCTCAAGAGGACGGCCACGGCGGCAACGCCACCCCAGCCGTCCGCAAGCAGACCTGCCTCGAGAACCAGAAGGACGGGGACAAAGACAAACGTCAGATAATCGACGATATCGTCGAGCCTGCCTCCGTCGAACTCGGGCGTCTTCTCCTTCACTCGCGCGATTCGCGCGAATAGCCCGTCGGTTCCATCAATTACGGTGGCCGCCACCATCAGCAAGAACGCGGTGCGATAGCGATTGTGGATGACTGCCAGGGTCATGGCGAGGGCAAGCACGGCGCCCGACGCCGTGTAGGCGTGAACCATCCACGCGAAGGGTGGAAACGGTCGAGCTGATGGCGGCTGAGGTCTCATGCGATGCCAGGCCAAACGATTGCGCCCGAGAACGCTTTCACCGGGTGAACCGCGCCACTTCGTTTACTTGGAACACTTACGGTGTTAAGATGTGAGCACATTCCAATCCCCAGCGGAGTGGTTTCTTTTTCAAGCTCTAAGTCTGCCGCCCGGCATCTTGCCGGAAGCGCTTCCGTCTGATGGCGCATGCTCTCGGACAAATGCGCGGGGTCCGAGTGGCCCGGCATCACTTCGCGAAACGGATGTAACTCGTGCTTCCACCGCGTTTTCGACGGACTCGGTACCTCGTCCTGGCGATCATCGCTATCGTCGCGTTGATTGCCATCCCTGCCGGTCTCTACTTCAAGCAGCGGACGCCCGCGGCTGAGCAGTTCGCGCTCTCCGAGTTCATCCAGCAGGTCGACAACGGCGCCGTCGCCAGCGTCAAGTTCGGTGAACGCGAGATCCAGGTGACGCTGCGTAACGGGCAGACACGGCAGACGGTCGCGCCAGCCGAGTTTCTGTCGGCCAACTCGTCGTTCATCACCGACCTCGTGAAGCACAACGTCCGCGTCGAAGTCGATCCGATGGCCGATCCGCAGGCGCTCAGCTACGGGATGATTGCGACGGTTGCGGCATTCTTCGGCCTGATTGGTTTCACGGTGTATCGGACGACGGCCGGCCGCATTCCAAATTCCGGCCGCACCCGCATCGCCGAGCGCGGCGATTCCGTGATCACGTTCCAGGATGTCGCCGGCGTGGACGAGGCCAAGGATGAAGTGAAGGAGATCGTCGACTTCCTTCGCCACCCCGACCGCTTCTCGACCGTCGGCGGACACATCCCGAAGGGCATCTTGCTCGTCGGGCCGCCGGGCACCGGAAAGACTCTGCTGGCACGTTCAATTGCCGGCGAGGCCGGCGTGCCATTCCTGTTCGCGAGCGGCTCCGACTTCGTCGAGATGTACGCCGGCGTCGGCGCGGCCCGAGTCCGCCGCCTCTTCAGAGACGCGCGCCGTCACAAGTCGTGCATCGTGTTCATCGACGAACTCGACGCGGTGGGCAGAAGCCGCGGCGGCAACTCGCTGAGTCACGAGGAACGGGAGCAGACGCTGAATCAGCTGCTCGTCGAGATGGACGGCTTCGAGACGCACCTCGGGATCGTCGTCATTGCGGCGACCAACCGGCAGGACATTCTCGACCCGGCGCTGCTGCGCCCGGGGCGATTCGATCGACAGGTCACCGTCGGAAACCCGGATCTCAGGGGACGTGAAGCGATCCTGCGAGTGCACGCGCGGCGGGTCGCGATTGATCCAGCGATCAATCTCCGTGCAATCGCCCGCGGCACGCCCGGTTTCTCTGGCGCCGACCTCGCCAACGTCGTGAACGAAGCGGCGCTTTTTGCCGCTCGCGCCGGTCGCGATCGCGTCACCGACGTGGACCTCTCGGAAGCACGCGACAAGGTGCTGATGGGGGTCGAGCGCCGATCGATCGTGCTCAGCGAGCTCGATCGCGTCAACTGCGCGTATCACGAGGCCGGCCACGCGATGGTGGCAGCCCTCATGCCGCACGCCGACCCCCTCCACAAGGTCACGATTATTCCCCGCGGCCGCGCCATGGGCGTCACGATGCAACTGCCGGAGGCCGACCGCCATACCTACACCAAGGGGTATCTCGAGACGCAGGTTGCCGTGCTGATGGGCGGCAGGGTTGCCGAAGAGCTGTTCATGAACCACATGACCAGCGGCGCGTCAAACGACATCGAGCGCGCAACCGACATCGCGCAACACATGGTCTGCGAGTGGGGCATGTCAGATCTTGGTCCGCTTGCCTACCGTAAGCCGGGGAACGCGTTCGAATCCGATCGTCCCCACGCGGTCAGCGAGGCAACGGCGCAGCGTGTGGACGATGAAATCCGCAAAATCGTGATCGGCGGCTACGAGCGCGCGAAGTCGATTATCGAGCACAACACGGAGCCGATGCGGGCCCTGGCTGAAGCGCTGCTCGATCAGGAATCGCTCGAAGCCGACGAGATCAAGACGCTGCTCACACGGTCCGGCGCCCAATCCTGATCCGATTGGCGTTTCAGTAAGCCACTACCAAAGGCGGCCGTCATCGGCCGCCTTTCTTTTTTTCATATAACTTGTTAGAAGCGGTTTCGAACCGCGTATGAAAGTGGCGACCAGACGACGCGAGCGAGCGCAGCGAAGCGAGCCACGCGAACGGAGCGAGCCGGCGAAGCGGCTCGCGAGAGAGCGTGTGGAGGAGTCCGAGGGGCGAAGCCCCGCGGAGTAATTAGCGATGATTGAGACCGACAACCTCGCTCGCCACTACGGCGACCGCGTCGCGCTGCATCCGTTGACGATTCGTGTCGCGGCCGGCGAAATCCTCGGCTTCCTCGGCCCCAACGGCGCCGGCAAGTCGACGACCGTCAAGCTGCTGACCGGCATGATCAAACCGACGTCGGGGCGGGCGCGAGTCGCCGGCTTCGATGTCTCGACCGACCCGCTCGAGGTCAAGCGCCGCATCGGATACGTGCCGGAGTCAGCGGCGTTGTACGAGTCGCTGACGGCGCGAGAGTTCCTCGACGTGATCGGATCGCTCTATCACGAACCGATTGAATCGGCGCGACAGCGGATCGACGAACTGCTCGATCGATTCGGGCTCGCCGCTGCCAAAGATCAGCGGCTCAGCGAGTTCTCGAAGGGGATGAAGCAGAAGGTCCTGATCGCCTCGGCGCTGATGCATCGGCCCGAGGTGCTCTTTCTCGACGAGCCGCTGACCGGACTCGACGCCAATGCCGCGCTGATCGTCAAGGAGTTGATCAAATCGCTGGCGGCGCAGGGACGCACGATCTTTTTCTGCTCGCACGTGCTCGAGGTGGTCGAGCGCGTGTGCTCGCGGATCATCATCATCGACAACGGCCGCGCGATCGCGGACGGCACCCCGGCTGAAATCGCGGCGAACGCAGGCGCGCAATCGCTCGAGGAGGCCTTCGTCGCGCTGACCGGTACGCGCGATACGGCGCAGGTGACGCACGAACTGCTCGAGGCACTCGAGCGCTGATGATAGACCAGATCGTTCGGGCGCTTGGCGTCGATCCAATGCAGTGGCGGGCGCTGGTGCGCACCTACCTGCGGATGGATTTCCGTGCCGGCGGCGGAGCGACGACGCGGACCGGTTCGGGACGCGCGCGCGGCCACCCCCTGATCGGCGTGGCGATCATCACCGGCCTCGGCGGCGCCATGTTCGCGACGCTGGCGGCACGCATTCCGGACCTGCTCGTCTCAGCCACCCTGCTGACGACCTACGGCGGCATCAACACCGTCATGCTGCTGCTGGTGGATTTCACCGGCCTGGTCGTCTCGCCGGACGACTATGGTGTACTCGGCCACCGGCCGGTGTCGTCCCACACCTACTTTGCGGCGAGGCTGACCTCGATCCTCGCGTATATCGGGTTCGTCAGCGTCGTGCTCGCGCTCCTGCCGGCCACCTGCTATGCGCTCTGGTGGCACCTCGGCGTCGCCGGCTTCGTGTCGACATGTGCTGCGGTCGTCCTGTGCAACGTGTCGGCGACGATTATCATCATCACGGTCTACGCAATGATGCTGACGCTCGTGCATCCCCACCGATTGCGCCGGGCCCTGTCATATCTCCAGCTCGTCTCGATGATGGGGTTCTACGTCGCCTATTACTTGTCGATGGAGGGATTTCGAAACTCGTTCCTCTTCCGTCTGTCGTTCAATGATCGGCCATGGATGTGGATCAACCCCGCGTCCTGGTTCGCCGCGTTCATCAGGCTGGCGGCCGGCGACGTTCCCGCGACAGTGTGGATGGCATCCGGGCTGGCCCTCGCCATCTCGATTGGTTGTGTTCCGCTTGCCGCCGGACGGTTGTCGTTGGAATACGCGCAGCAACTGGCGGAAACAACCGTCGCCGGAGAGCCGCCGGCCCGTCGTCGATTCCGGATGCCGGGCTTCGGGCGCGCGGAGTCGCGTGCCGTCGCACTCCTGGTCTCGGCGCAGTTCAGGTTCGATCAGCGTTTCCGGATGGCGATCCTCGGCATCGTCCCGCTGATCTTGTTCTATCTCCTGCTCGGGTTGAACCAGGGAGCGCTCGCCGATCCGTTCTCGCCCGACGCCCAATCATCCGCCGGTGTCCCGCTCTACATGGCCGTAGTGTTCATGCCCATGACTCTGCACGCGTCGCTCCACTACAGCGACTCGTGGCGGGCGGCGTGGATCTTCTTTGCCACACCGGCCTCGGCGGCGCGGCTGATCGTGGCCGCCAAAAACATCGTGACCGTATGGTTTCTGGGGAGCTACCTGCTGCTGCTCGCCGCGATCTGGAGCTACTACTACGAGCGCGTCTGGCACGCGTTCTTTCACGCCGCGGTCATTGGATTGCTCGCGCACATGCTGCTGCAAATTACCGTGATGATGCGACCATCGCTGCCCTTTGCCGCGGAACCGAGAAAAGTGGAACGCTCGTCGCGGCTGTATGGTGCGCTGTTCTTTGGCAGCATGATAGCGGCCGTCATCCCGACATTCCTGCCCTTCGTTTACGTCAGCTCATCGCTGACCGCCGTGGTCGTCGCGTTGATGGTCGCGATCACGGCGGCGCTGGAGTACACACTCCGGCTCCGCGTGACCGAAGCCATCGGCGACCTGGAATTCAGGGCGTAGGCCGGCTGACGTGTTGCCCGTCGAGCTACTGCTTCAGGGCAAGCCGCTTGTCGATTTCAGCAATGGCGAGCTTGATCTGCTGCTTTCGCACCGGATGCGCTGTCGTTTCAGCCTGCTGCTGGAGGTTGGACTTGGCGAGGCGAAGCGATTCGAGCTCGCGGACTTTCTCGGGATCAATTTTCGGGCCGCCGCCGGCGCGTTGCCGCCGCTCGGCTTCCCGTTCTTCGATCTGTTCCTGGATGCGTGCTTCTGCGTCTACGAGGCCTTCTCCGGAATCACCCATAAATAGTTGTTGACTTCCTGGCTGCCCCGCTTCCGCAACTCCGGCGCGGTCTTCACAGGGCCTGACGTTCGTCGATTACCTGAGGGGCGTGTTCGCCGCCTCGGCAGCTACAGTGACCATCCATTGTGCCCGGTTCGGGCGCGAGGGTCAACGCAACCACTAAAATAGCTGCGTGGGACGACGAAACGAGGCACTCGCGCTGTTTCAGCCTGCCGTCGCCGACTGGTTTCGCGATTCGTTCGCGAGCCCGACACCTCCCCAGTCCCAGGGGTGGCCAGCCATCGCGCGAGGCGACTCGACGCTCATCCTGGCCCCGACCGGCAGCGGCAAGACGCTCACAGCTTTCCTGTGGTGCATCAATCGCCTCATGTTCGATCCGGTGCCGGCAAAGGATCGGCGGTGTCGCGTCCTTTACATTTCGCCGCTGAAAGCGCTGGCCGTCGACATTGAGCGGAACCTGCGTGCACCGATCGCCGGAATCGCGAACAAGGCGGTCGCGCGGGGAGACGCCTATCATCAGCCGGCTGTCGCCATCCGCACCGGCGACACACCCGCCATCGAGCGCGCCCGGTTCCTGCGTGAGCCCGCCGACATCCTGATCACGACGCCAGAATCGCTCTACCTGCTGCTGACCTCGAACGCGCGTCATGCCCTCCGCTCGATCGACACGGTCATCGTCGACGAAATCCACGCGCTGGTGCCGACCAAGCGCGGCGCACACCTGGCGCTGTCGTTGGAGCGGCTGGAACATCTAGGCGAGCAAGAGGACGGGAGGATCCAGCGGATCGGCCTGTCGGCGACGCAACGTCCGCTCGATGAGGTCGCGAGGTTTCTGGGGGGAAGCGCCCGCCGGCAGCAAAAGTTAAAAGTTAAGAGTCAAAAGGCAAAAGTACGAATCACGGACCCGGACGAAGCCATTCACGACGAATTCAGCGCCGCGTCGGCCACGCCCCGTTATCGCCCCGTCACCATCGTTGACACCTCCGAGAAGAAGAATCTCGAGCTGCGAATTGAGGTGCCGGTCGAAGACATGGCGAAGATCGGGCAGCCGATTGAAATCCCGAGCGGGCCGGCGGCGCAGGGTCCGGCCCGGACGTCCATCTGGTCCGCCATTCATCCGAGGCTGCTCGAGCTGGTCAAGGCCCACCAATCGACGCTCATCTTCGTCAACAACCGGCGGACCGCGGAGAGGCTCGCGTCGGCACTGAACGAGCTTGCCGGCGAGACGCTGGTGCGGTCCCACCATGGATCGCTCGCCCGAGCGCAGCGGATCGAGGTCGAGGATCGGCTGAAGGCTGGCGCAATCCGTGGGCTCGTCGCGACATCGTCGCTGGAACTGGGGATCGACATGGGCGCGATCGATTTGGTCGTCCAGATCGAAGCGCCACCGTCGGTTGCCAGCGGCATGCAACGCATCGGACGAGCCGGTCACACCATTGGCGCCGCCAGCCGCGGCATCATCGTCCCGAAATTCCGCGGCGATCTGGTCGCGTGCGCAGCCGTGACCCGGGCGATGCACGAGGCGCGCATCGAGTCGAGCCGGTATCCGAGGAACCCGCTCGACGTGCTGGCGCAGCAGATCGTCGCGATGGTGGCCATCGACAACTGGGACGTCGACGAGCTGTTCAACGCCGTGCGCCGCGCGGCACCGTTTGCGGACCTGAGTCGATCGGTCTACGAAGGCGTGCTCGATATGCTCTCGGGACGGTATCCATCGGACGACTTCGCCGACCTTCGGCCGCGACTGACCTGGGATCGACTGAAGAGCAGGCTGACGGCGCGTGAAGGGGCCAAGCGCGTCGCGGTCATCAACGGCGGAACGATCCCGGATCGCGGTTTGTACGGAGTATTCCTGGTCGGCGAACGCGGACCTCACGCGCGTGTCGGGGAACTCGACGAAGAAATGGTATTCGAGAGCCGAGTGGGCGAGACATTCCTGCTCGGCGCGTCAACGTGGCGGATCGAAGAAATCACACACGATCGAGTTCTCGTCTCCCCGGCCCCTGGGGAACCGGGGAAGATGCCTTTCTGGAAGGCGGACGCCGCCGGCCGCCCGCTGGAGCTGGGCCGTCACATTGGCGAATTGATACGAGGCCTGCGACACATGCCGGCAACGGCCGCCATCCAGCGCCTGGTTGAACACCACGATCTCGACGGTCAGGCTGCGGAAAATCTGGTGCGCTATCTCGCCGATCAGGCGGCGGCTGCCGGGATCGTTCCCGACGATCGAACGATTCTCATCGAGCGATGCCGCGACGAGTTGGGAGACTGGCGCATCTGCGTGCTGACGCCATTCGGTGGACGTATCCACGCTCCGTGGGCCATGGCCGCGGTCGAGCGCGCCCGCGCCGAAACCGGGCTCGATGTCGAGACGATGTGGACCGACGACGGCTTTGTGGTGAGATTTCCTGAGACCGACGCGCCGCCTGATCCCAACCTGATGATTCCGTCGGCGGACGAAGTCGAGGGTCTCGTGGTTCGTCAGCTTGGCGGCACGGCGCTGTTCGCCGCGAAGTTCAGAGAGGCCGCAGCAAGAGCCTTGCTGCTACCAAAGCGGCGGCCCGGCGGACGCAGTCCACTCTGGCAGCAGCGAAAACGGGCGGCGGACCTGCTGGGTGTCGCCGCGAAGTACGGGTCATTTCCAATGCTGCTCGAGGCGTATCGCGAATGTCTCCGCGACGTCTTCGACATACCGTCGCTCGTTGAAACCCTCCGATGCATCGAGCGACGCGAGATCCGGACCGCCACGGTTGATTCAACGACGCCCTCGCCGTTCGCGTCTGCGCTCCTGTTTGGGTATGTCGCCAACTACATCTATGACGGCGACGCGCCGCTGGCCGAGCGACGGGCGCAAGCCCTGGCGATCGATCAGACACAGCTTCGGGAGTTGCTCGGAGAGGCGGAGCTCCGCGAACTGCTCGATACCGACGCGCTGGAACAGATCGAGCGCCAGCTGCAGCACCTCGATCCGGATTATCACGCGCGGTCCATTGATGGCGTGCATGACCTGCTCTTGCGTCTTGGTGATCTCACGCCGGATGAAATCAGAGCACGCTCGGGGGTCGACGCCGAGGAAGCGATGACAGAACTTCTTCGAAGGCGTCGGGCGATCACGGTGAACATCGGTGGACAGCCACGGGTGGTGCCGGTGGAATATGCCGGCCGATACCGGGACGCACTGGGCGTGCCGCTGCCGGTTGGCCTGCCTGAATCGCTCGTGGCACCGGTGCCGCAGGCCACGCTGGATCTGGCTCGCCGTTTTGCGAGAACGCACGGTCCGTTCACGACACGGGACTTCGCCGAGCGGTATGCGCTTGGCAGGACAACGGCCGAATCGATGCTGAAAGCGCTGTCATCGACCGGCCGGCTGCTGGAAGGCGAATTCAGGCCTGGAGGAACGGGACGTGAGTGGTGCGATCCGGATGTTCTCCAGTCGGTACGACGCCGCTCGCTTGCGCGGTTGCGCAGGGAAGTTGAACCGGTGGATTCGGCGGTGTTTGGGCGGCTGCTCACGAGTTGGCAGGGCGTGACACGCCCGAGGCTTGGGCTCGATGCGCTTCTCGACGCCGTGGAGAATCTTCAGGGAGCCCCGCTCCCCGCGTCGATCTTCGAATCCGAGATTCTCTCCGCGCGGGTGCAGGGCTACAACCCTGCCGACCTTGACGCGCTCACCGCGGCAGGTGAAGTTACGTGGTGTGGCCTCGAGCCGCTCGGCGATCGGGACGGACGGCTTGCTCTGTTTCTGACCGACAGCCTGCCTCGACTCTGGCGCCGACAACCTCCGTCGGAAGTGTCTGCGCGCGAGCAGGCCATCCTCGCCCACCTGGAAACTGAGGGCGCCTCGTTCTTTGCTGCGCTGCATGACGCATGTGGTGGCGGATATCCTGGCGAAACCGTCGATGCCATCTGGGATCTCGTCTGGAAGGGAGTGCTGACCAACGACACCTTTCATGCGCTTCGAGCGTTCACCCGGCCACCCGAACGACGCCCGCGCAAGCCTGTGGGCGGTCGAAGTTTCCGCAGCCGGCGGATTGCCCCGCCTGCGTCCGAAGGACGCTGGTCGCTCGTGGTTGATCGCGCCGGCGACCCGGTCTCGCCAACCGAATGGTCGACCGCAACCGCGCAACAATTGCTGACCAGGTACGGCGTGCTCACCCGCGAGGTTGCGGGAGCGGAGGGAATTACCGGCGGCTTCAGCGCGGTGTACGACGTGTTGAAAGCAATGGAGGATGCCGGACGCGTCCGTCGTGGGTACTTCGTCGGCGGCGTCGGCGCGACGCAGTTCGCCATGCCGGCAGCGCTCGAGCTGATGCGTTCGTTCAGAGAGGCACCCGAGGTCCCTGAAACCATCGTGCTGGCGGCGACGGATCCAGCCAATCCATACGGGACGATGTTGAAATGGCCCGGTCTGAGTGAGACGGAGTCCGCCGCGAGCCGCGGACCAACCCGTACGGTGGGTTCCATCGTGTTGCTCGTCAATGGGGCACTGGCGGCGTATGTTCCGCGAGGCGGCCGTCAACTGCTGGTGTACTTGCCCGAAGATGAACCCAGTCACTCGCTGGTTGGCCGCGCGGTCGCCGGACGGCTTGCGACGATGGCACGAGGCGACGACGGTCGGGGCGGCCTGCTGATCGCAGAGATCAACGGGATGCCAACGGCAGATCACGCGCTGGCCTCGTTTCTGATCGAAGCCGGCTTCAACCCTTCCGCGATGGGCTTTCAGATGCGCAAGCCGCCGCCTGTCGTACCGCTGGTGACTGCCGACAGAGGACCATCGTTCATGTCCGCGCGACGCGCCCGCCAAAGTGACTAGAAATGGTTTCAAAACAGGGTACGACGGTGGCGAGCAAGCGCGGCGAAGCGAGCGATGCGCGAAGGCGGCGAAGCGGCCCGCGAGAGAGCGGACGGAGTCAATCGAGGAATGCCTGAGGGCGATTCGATCTTTCGCGCTGCGCGGACGCTTCACCGCGCGCTGGCAGGCAAGCAGGTCACCACCTTTCAGTCCGTTCTGCCGGCGCTCAACCGCATCCATGAGGACACGCCCGTGACTGGCCGCACGATCGAGCGCGTCAACGCGGTAGGCAAGCACCTGCTTATGCATTTTTCCGGCGACCTCGTTCTGCGTACACACATGCGGATGAACGGCAGCTGGCACATCTACCGGGTGGGTGAACGATGGCAGCGTCCGCGGCGGGACATGCGGATCGTCTTATCCACTGCCGACTTCGAAGCCGTAGCCTTCACCGTCCCGGTCGCGGAGTTCGTGACCGAGACGGCGCTGTCAAAGCATGCTGACCTCCGCACCCTGGGGCCGGATGTGCTCTCAGACTCGTTCAACGCGGCGAAGGTCGTGGAAAATCTCCGGTCTCGGTCGACCGTCAAGATAGCCGACGCGCTGCTCGATCAGCGTGTGCTCGCGGGTCTGGGGAATGTCTACAAATCCGAGGTGCTGTTCATGTGCGGCGTCAACCCCTTCGCGCAAGTCAGCGACTTGAGCGGCGCGCAGCTGGACTCGATCGTTGACACGGCGCGGCGGACACTCCAGACGAACGTGTCCGAAGGGCTCGAGATGATGACGACGTATGGAGGATTGCGACGCACGACGCACCGAAGCGCACCAACCGAGCGGCTCTGGGTCTACGGTCGTGCGCGGTTGCCCTGCCGTCGTTGCGGTGCGTCCATCCAGGTCCGCAAGCAGGGAGTCGATGCTCGACTCACGTATTGGTGTCCCGAGTGCCAACAACACCCATAACGCGGGGCTTCAACCCCGCGTCAGTGTAGACCGGATGCTGATTTGGATTGCGCTGTGCGCCGGAGCGGCGGCAGCGTCCGCAGCCTTGTACGGGCACTACCGCGTGCTGCCAGCGTGGTTGACGGGTCCCGAGGTTTGTCAACTCGACCATGGCGGCTGCGCTATTCTCTTCAGGAGTCCGCGTGCGTCGCTGCTTGGCGTGCCGAACGCACTCCTTGGCGTGCTGCTTTACGTTCTGCTGGCAATAGGACTGCTTCTCGAGTGGCCACCCCTCTGGCTATTCGTAATGACTCTCCCTGCGCTCGCGATGAGCGCGTTCCTCGGATGGAGTCTTATCTCACGCCACCTGCAATGCCGGATCTGCTGGACCGGTCATCTCGCGAATGCGGTCCTCGCGGCGAGTCTCTTCGCGAAGAGCCTTCGATAGAGGGTTGTTAGTGACTCATCCTGAAAGTGCTGAATGCCACTCTAGCGTTTTTGTCTCATGATCATGCGCATCACACCGTCAGGGCCAAGCACGCGCTCGAGCACGATGTCCGATGTCGCGGTGGTGAACGTTCCCGAAGTCGCTACCGGCGATGATGCGGGGACGGGAGAATCACTTGCCTGGGAAGCTGACGTGCTGCCGAATGACCCCGGGGGTGGGTTGTGGATTGGGCAGATGTCAGCAGGCACGGCGCCAATCGCGAACAGATCTTCGTAGACCGGCGATTCGCCGGCGGGCATCGTCCGCACCGACTTCTGATCGTCCTGATCCAACATGGCAGCGATCGGAAGGAGTTGCGGCGAGGAGCCGTCGTGGACGACCGCATAGACATCCGATTGGTGTCGGCAGGCTTCGGTCGCGCGCGCGCCGCTCAGCCGACAAATGGCCACCTTCTCGACGTCGGCCGGCATCGCGTACCAGTCAGGCTTGTCGTGGGCAGTTGCGGCCCGCATGAACCGGCCCCATGCTGGGACTGCTACGACGCCGGCGAAGCCACCACGCATGATCGGCGCGGGCAGATCGAGCCCGAACCATGTGCCGGCCACGAGATGCGGCGTATAGCCAACGAACCACGCGTCCGCATAGTTGTCGGTCGTTCCCGTCTTCCCCGCCGCCGGCAGCTTGAACCCGGCGGCGCGGGCCGCCGACCCGGTGCCACCTGAAATCACATCCGATAGCATGCTCGACATCAGATAGGCGGTTGTCGGACTGATCGCCTGCGTGTGCCGTTCGGCGGCGGTATAGATTGTGGTGCCGAGCGAGTCCTCGACGCGCGTAATCACGCGCGGTGCGGCAACGCTTCCATGGTTCGCAAAGGCGGTGTAGGCGGCGGTGAGCTCGAGCAGCGTGACCTCGCCCGTCCCGAGCGCGAGTGACGGCACCACAGGCAACTGAGATTCAATCCCGAGGCGCTGCGCATAGTACACCGCTGTGCTGATCCCGATTTGCTGAAGAAGCTGCGCCGCCCCCCGGTTGCTCGACAGTTTCAGGGCCGTGCGCAACGTGTACTCCGGCGCTTCGTGCCCGTCGTCGGGAAGCCACGCTTCGTTGCCGATGTCAATTGGTTCGTCGAGATCGCGCAACAGCGTCCCCGGCGAGTAGCCACGCTCGAGCGCCGCGGCGTAGATGATCGGTTTGAACGCCGAGCCAGCCTGACGACGGGCCTGGGTTGCGCGGTTGAAGCTGCTCGCATTGAAATCACGGCCGCCAACGAGCGCCCGCACGTCGCCGGTTGTCGGATCCATTGCCACCAGGGCTCCCTGCAGATCCTGTGCGGTCCGACGGGACTTCACAATCTCGGCAATCCTGTTCGAAATCGCCGCCTCAGCCTGTTGTTGAAGTTCCGGGTCGAAGGTCGAGTAGACGCGAAGACCGGACCGTAAAACGCGATCGGCGCCGAAGAGGGCAAACAGCTGCCGCCGGATCTCTTCCTGGAAGTAGAGACCCGAATCACCAGTGGACGTGGTCCCGCTGGCTCGGGATTCGACCGAACTCTGAGTTGTGACCAGGGCCGCGACACGCTCATCTTGATAGACGTGTTCCGACAAACGACCTTGATCCCGCATCAGCCGAAGAACGAGGTTTCGACGCTTGAGTGCGCGTGCCGGCGCCGCCGACGGGGCGTCGCTTGACGGGGAACGCACCAGCGCCGCGAGCAATGCGGCTTCGTGCGGTTCGAGGTTTGACGCCGGCTTGCCGAAATAGCCTCGTGATGCAGCTTCGACGCCGTAGTAGCCGTCTCCAAGGTAGACGGTGTTGAGGTACTGCTCGAGGATCTGTGCTTTGGTGTACCGCTGTTCCAACTGCGCCGCGAGCAGGATTTCCCGAATCTTCCGATCGTAGGTTCGCTCTGATGACAGCGACGCTCGCGCCAGCTGCTGTGTGATCGTGCTGCCCCCTTCGAGAATTCGGCCGGCCCTGAAATTTCGCCACGCGGCACCGGCAATACGAATGGGGTCCATACCATGGTGCGAATAGAAGCGTCGATCCTCCACCGCCAGCACCGCCTCAATTATTCGTGGCGACATGCGGTCGAGCGGTGCATAGATTCGTTGTTCGACGAAGAACGTGAAGGCCGGCCTGCCGTATCGATCCAACACAATCGTCGCCTGCGGACGCGGCGCGAGATCGGACAGCGACTTCGCGCGGTCGAGCTCGTCGACGATCGAGTGAGCGGCGAACGCGACGCGCATGGTCGCATACCACACGACCATCGCGATCGCGAATACCGCCGTGACTACTGCGCTTCGTCGCATCCTCAACCCGAATGGGGTTCGAGCAACCGCAATGCCACCGACTGAACCGCGACAAGTTGCTCAATTGCGCCGTGTTTTCTCGTCGAGCCCGGGTGAGTGTGTAGTCCGCTTCACACCCCGTCGATGCGGCCGGGGTGCGTGTAGAGATTGAAGCCGCCGTTGCGCACGAAGCCGAGCAGGGTGATTCCTGCTTGCTCGGCCAGCTCGATCGCAAGACTCGACGGCGCCGATACCGCACAGATGATTGGGATGCCCGCAACCCAGGCTTTCTGGACGATTTCGTAGGAGGTCCGTCCGCTGACGGCAAGCGCGTGATCCTGAAGTGGAAGACGATCTTCAAAGAGCATCGCGCCGATGACTTTGTCGACGGCGTTATGCCTGCCAACGTCTTCAGCCGAGCGAAGACATGCGCCGTCGAGCGTGAACAGCCCGGCCGCGTGAAGGCCGCCGGTCTCTTCGAACACCGCCTGTCGGTCTCGGAGGGTTCGCGGCATCGCCGCGACGACGTCCGGCTTGACCGTGTCAGTCGCTTCCAGCGGCGCCAACCGGCAACGAAGGGATTCGATCGTCACGCGGCCGCACAGCCCGCAAGACGAGGAGGTGAGCACGTTGCGGCGCTGCTCGAGATGGTCGGCCAGACGCGCCGTCGCGTCGCCGACAAGATAGACGTCAACGATGTTGTGGACGTCGGGGTGATCGGGATGACGGCAGTGCTCTACAGCGCCAAGATCGTCGTTCGACCGAATCACCTCTTCTGAAAGCAGGAATCCTGCGGCAAGTTCCCTGTCTTGGCCGGGCGTTCGCATGATGACGGCGAACGGCTTTCCATGCAGCCGGACTTCCAGCGGTTCCTCGGCCGCTGCGAGATCTTCGCGCGTCCCGTCGGAACCCCGGCCGACGCGGGTGACCTGAACACGACGAAACGGGGACAGCGATTCAGACATGATCGCGCAACGTCAGCTCGCAAGGCTGCAGCCGCAAACAAAAATTCAACGCCACGACCGCGCCGGCGGTCCACCCGGATCGGACGTAATCTTTCAACCGTCGGTAGGCACACAGACGCGCGAGGAAATTCTCGCGGACGCGAGGATCACTGAGCCGTCCTTCATCCTCCACAGGCAGCAGCGGCATCTGCTCGGTCAGGACAGCGGCGAACAAGCCTTGCCCGTCGGGCGACGATCGATCGAGGTCATCGAACACGTTGACGTCGAGCATTCCGCAGCTCGGCGAGTTCTTCTTGAGCACGTAGCCGTCGAGGTCCGCGCCCGCCAGCGCGGCGACGCGCTTTCGGGCCCACTGGTTCATGCGGTCGGTGTAGTCGATGCCCGTCTGTGTCGTGACCATGCGCGTTCGTGCACCATCACGAAGGAGCCGCAGCGGTTCGCGCGGCGTTCCCATGCCAACTTCAACCTCCGGGCAGACCGGGATCCACTCCACGTACTGGCCGAGCGCGTCGGCGAGGAACGAATCCCGTTTGTGCCCTCCGTCGAAGCGCACTTCCTGTCCGAGGAGGCAGGCGGAGATTCCAACCCGGAACAGGCTCAATGAATGCCACGCCCTGCTGCGGTCAACATGATTTCGACCAGGCCGTCCGGGGCGACCAGGCCAGACCGGATCGTCGTCCTGGAGGGGCGATGCGAACCAAAGAACGCCTCATACTCGCGGTCGACGTCCGGCACGTACTTCAAGTCGGTGACGTAAACGAACGCCTCTGCGACATCAGCAGGTGAAGCGGCCGTGGCAGCAAGCGTCCGGCCAAGCTTCGCAAATGTGGCACGCGTCTGGGCGCCAACATTTCCTTTGTTCGTCTCGTCATTACCGAGGGCGCCGGACAGATACGCTCGATTGCCGGCAATAACCGCGGCACTGAGCGGAAGGTTCAGATTGGCTGGGAGGCCCTCCATCGACGAACGACGCGGAGCCGACGAGGCGATGAACGTCATCTCGACGGTGTACTGCGGCCCGGCCAGAGCAGTGAGCACGGTGGCTCGCGCCGGCGGCGACGAAGGGAAATAGGTCCGGTAAGCCTCGTTCATCGCGCCGAACGAAGCCGCTTCGGTGAGATACACGCGCGACGAGACGATGTCGGCGTGCGACAGACCGGCCGCTCGCAACAGTTCTCCAGCGTTGTCCAGAATGACTTTCGTCTGGTCCCCGACGCTACCCGTCACCACCGAGTTGTCGCGTCCGTGCCGCGACACGAGGCCGGACAGGAACACCGTATCACCCGTCTTGATCGCGTAGCTGTACGGGCTCGGTGACGCGATCCAGTCACTCGGATGCACGACCGTCCGTTCCGCACCCTTGCGAACGGCGACGACGCTCATCTCGACCATCACGCCGGGCGTGGGGATCTCGCAGACGATCGTCGTCCGCGTCGGAAAGTCCTTCGCCCAGAACGCGCGGTACGCATCGTTCATGGGCTGAAAGTCCGCCGCGGCGCGAATGAAGACCAGGACCGACACCACACTGTCGAGGGAGAGCTC
>JBKPNQ010000137.1:0-7332 GCA_046732715.1 Acidobacteriota bacterium
GGGTCAAGCCGGTGCTCGGCCGGACGTATCGGCTCGAGACTTCGAGGATGCGGTCAAGCAGAAAGAAGCGCGATCGGTCGTCATCAGCTACGACACCTGGCAGCGACGGCTTGGCGGCGCCGGGGATGTCGTCGGGCAAACGATTCACGTGGACGGCGAGCCGCGAACCATCCTCGGGATCATGCCGCAGGGCTTTTCGCTGATCCCGTGGGTGGACGACGTCGCGTTTTGGATTGCCAACGATCTTCGGAAGATTCCCCAGGCGCGCTGGATGATTGTGGTCGGGCGGCTCAAGCCGGGAGTTGCATTCGCATGGCCCTTGGCGCCCGCGCGAGTGACGTGGTGGCGATGCTGATGACGCAGTCGCTCAAGTCAATTGCGGTCGGCGTCGTCCTCGGCGTCGCTGGCGGATTCGGCCTCAGTCGTGCGCTCAACGCGATGTTCTGGCGGATGACCACTATCGATCCGATGGTGATTGCAGGTATCTCGGCGCTGATGCTGGTCGTCGCCCTGCTGTCTGCCTGGGTTCCAGTGCGCCGGTCACGCGCATCGATCCTGAGGCTGCACTGCAAGGGTGACAGGCGGATACCGGGCCTCACATCCTGGCAAGCTGATATACACTACCCCTCCGAAATTGCTGGACCTTTACCGGTTTCGCTCGCCACCGCATTCCAGATAGTTGCGACGAAAAGACAAGACACGGGGAGGGCACTCGATGACATGCAGGGCTTCGTTCAGGCAGGTGATCGTCTTTGCAGGGTGTCTGCTCGCCGGCGCCGTTACCGCGTCCGCGCAGGTCACCACCGGATCGATCGGGGGCACGGTCAAGGACCCGCAGGGTGGGGTCATCCCTGGCGCGACCGTCGTCTTGATCAGCGAAACGCAGAACACCAAGTCCACACCGGTCGTCACGAACGAGACCGGCGACTTCGTGTTCGTAAACGTCAAGTCGGACACCTACACGCTCGAAGTCACGATGGATGCGTTCAAGACCGTCAGAAAGACTGGCGTTCGCCTCGGTGCAGCCGAGCGCGTGTCGGTCGGTGTGCTGACCATTGAACCTGGCGGTGTGGCTGAGACCGTCGAAGTCAAAGGCGAGTCGCCGCTCGTCCAGGCCAACTCCGGCGAGCGCTCGTTCACCGTCGACACCGAGGCGGTCCAGAACCTGCCCCTGCTGGGACGATCCTTCACGCAGCTCGCCTCGCTCGCGCCAGGCGTCACCGGCACATCGCGCATCGGCGATCGGTCGTCGACTGGCGGCGGCGACACCAACGTCCAGATGGACGGCGTGTCGACCATGGACACGGGCAGCAATCGCGCGATCATCGACCTCAATGTCGAGTCGATCGCGGAGGTGAAGGTGCTGGTTTCGAACTACCAGGCCGAGTTCGGGCGCTCTAGCGGTCTACAGATCACCGCGGTCACCAAGAGCGGGACGAATCGTTTTCGCGGATCAGTCTACGACGTCGAGCGAAACTCGGATTGGAATGCCAACAGCCGGACGAACATCCTGAATGGCGATCCGAAGACCGTGCTCCGCCAACGCGACTGGGGCTACTCGATCGGCGGGCCGATCGGAAAACCGGGCGGTAACAATAAACTCTTCTTCTTCTACACGCAGGAATTCGAGCCGCGCACCGGCGGCAACGACGTCACCCGGTTCCGGGTCCCGACCCTGCTCGAGCGTCAGGGAGATTTCTCGCAGTCGAGGGACAATACCGGCGCTCTCTATCCGTACATCAAGAACCCGCTGGTGAACGGGACGTGCTCCGCCACCAGCCAGGCGGCGTGCTTCGCCGATGGCGGCGTGCTCGGCCGAATTCCAGCGTCGCTGCTGTACCAGACCGGTTTGAACATCCTCAAGATGTGGCCGGAGCCGAATCTTGCGCCGGGCCAACCCTATAACCTGGAAATCACCAGGCCCGACGAAAGCATCCTCAGCACGCAGCCGGCGATGCGGTTCGACTATCAACCCCTCTCGAAATTCCGCGCCAGCTTCAAGTACTCGGGATTCTCGCAGCGCGAGCAAACGCAGCAAGGCTCTATTCCCGGGTGGAACGACACACGGATGGTGAGCCCCCATGTCTCGCTGATCGCCGCGACGGCGAACTACACGTTGTCGCCCACACTATTCCTCGAAGGCACTGCCGGACACAGCTCGGCCTATCAGGGCGGCTGTTTCGGCGTCGGCAGCGGCGGCGGGCCTCAGTTCTGCAATGCGTTCACCATGACGCCGAATGCGAATCGCAACAACATCGGGCTCGCGGACATTCCGTTCATCTTTCCCCAGGCGAACACGATCGACGATCGGTATTTCGTCTATTCGCTCCTGAACCGAAGCGGATCGCCAATGTGGGACGGCACCAATGTGCTGCTGCCGCCCAGCTTCTCGTGGGGCAATCGCATTGCGAACTCACCGCCCAACATCGGGTTTCCAAGCCAGAACCAGGCATCGAGCACCGACGTCTCAATCAGCCTGACCAAAGTGCAGGGGCGGCACACGATGAAGAGCGGCTTCTACACGCAGTACAGCAACAAGCAGCAGGTGCAGGGTGGCGCAAACGGCGGCCCGAGCATCAACTTCCAGCAGGACACCGTCGGCACGAACCCGTGTGACACGTCGTTCGGGTTTGCGAATGCGGCGACCGGCTGTTTCAGTTCGTACTCCCAAGGCTCGAAAGGCGTCGAGGGTAAGTACATCTACTACAACGTCGAAGGCTACGTGCAGGACAACTGGAAGATCAATACGCGAACGACCATGGACTTCGGCGTTCGGCTGGTGCATCAGACGCCGCAGTACGACTCGCTTGGCCAGGCGTCGAATTTCTTCGTCGACAAGTGGACGAAAGGCGCGGCACCGACTCTGTATGTCGCTGGCTGCGCCAACAACGTGTATCCCTGCACCGGCACGAATCGTCAGGCGATGAATCCGCTGACGAATCAGTTCCTCGGTCCGAACAGCACCCTCGCCATCGGCACGATCGTCCCCGGCACCGGGAACACCACCAACGGACTGATTCAGGCCGGCAACGGGATCCCAATCAGCACCTATTTGCAACCGGCGCTTGGAATCGGGCCACGATTCGGGATGGCGTACGACCTGACTGGCAGTCAGCGCCTCATCCTGCGCGGCGGCGGCGGATTGTTCTTCGATCGGCCTTCAGGAAACGCGGTCTTCGCGCAGGTTCTAAATCCTCCAGCGCGGCGTTCGGTGACGCTGCGATTTGGACAGCTGCAGACGCTCAATGCCGCTGGCCTCGCAACCGAAGCCCCCTCGTCACTCAGCGTCTATGAATATGACAGTCCGCTGCCATCATCGGCGCAGTGGAACGCCGGCGTCCAGATCGCGCTGCCGTGGTCGTCGGTGGTCGACGTCGAATACGTTGGCCAGCACGGCTACAACATCGTCGAAGGCATCAACCTGAACGCGGTCGATTTCGGCACCGCCTACCTGCCGGCGTCGCAGGATCCCACGCTGGCGCCAACGACACCTGGCGCGACGTCGATATCGACCGACCAGATGCGCGCGTTCCGAGGCTACAGCGCGATCACGCAGAACGTCTCGCGCGGATGGGTCAACTATCACTCGCTCCAGCTCTCGTTCACCCGTCGCTTCCGGGACGGGATCTCCTGGGGCTTCAACGATACGATCGGCCTCTCGAGCAAGGGGAGCACGGCCGCCCGTCTACAGCACAATGCGGACGGGACGGTCGGCTACCGCAGCGATCAAGCGGAGGCGGACGATCTGCTTCAGGTCGATCCCATCCGCCACATCATGAAGGCCAACTTTGTGTGGGATCTGCCGGACCTGAAGAGCAGCGACGGCGCACTTCGCGCGGTCGGCCTGGTCGTCAACGACTGGCAGTTCTCGGGTATCTGGACGGCTTCAACAGGCTTCACGACACCTGCCGTGACGACCAGCCCGTACTCCGTCGGCTTCAGCTATCAGAGCGGCGGTTCGAGCGTCAACCTGACCGGCTCGCCGGATTATGGTGCGCGAGTTCGGATTGTCGGCGACCCGGGCTCGGGTTGCTCGAGCGATCCATACCGTCAATTCAACACGGCTGCCTTTCAGGGACCGCTCACGAACAGCGTCGGTTTGGAGTCTGGCGCCGGCTACCTGCACGGGTGTTTCGCCAGCGCCCTCGATCTCTCGATCGCACGCAACATCCCGCTTGGCAGCGGACGGAACCTCCAAATCCGCGCGGATCTGTTCAACGCGCCAAATGCCGCAGGCATTACCAACCGGAACGCGACGCTCGTGTTGACCAGCCCCAACGATCCGGTTACGAACGCAGCTCCGGTGTTCGATCCGGTCACCGGCCTATTGAACAACGGGGTCAATCTCCTAGCCAACGGATCGTTGAGCCCCGATCGCTCGAAGCCGAAGAACGCGGGCTTTGGAGTGGCGACCGGATATCAGGCACCGCGCAACGTCCAGCTCCAGGTCAGGTTCTCGTTCTGATATGGTCTAGACGGAACTATTCCACACGGTGCGGGAGGCATGATGTGCCTCCCGCACGCCGTTCAGCTCGCGACTCACCACACGCGCACGCGCTTCTCCGGCGGCACGTACATTTTCTGACCTGGCGTGACGTTGAAGGTCGCGTACCAGGGATCGAGATTACGGACGGTTGCCACTCGATACTGATCGGGCGAGTGACCGTCGGTCGTGACCTGCAGCCGGATCAACTCTTCGCGAGCCTTGCTTCGCCAGCTCTGCGCGTAACCCACGAAAAAGTCTTCATCGTGCGCCGGCTTGCCGTTGAGTGACAGATGATAGGCATCGTACGCGGCGGCGAGACCCGCCAGGTCGGCGATGTTCTCGCTCAGAACCTGGTGACCGTTGATGGCGAGGTCGGGGAAAGGATGATACGCGTCGTATTGCGCGGCCAGCGCCTCACCAGCCGCTTTGAAGTGTTCGAGATCCTGCGGCGTCCACCAGTTGGCGAGCCGTCCCTGCGCGTCGAACTGGCTGCCTTGATCGTCAAAGCTGTGGCTGATTTCGTGCCCGATGGTCGCGCCCATGGCACCGTAGTTTGCCGCCGGATCGCGATTCGGATCGAAGTACGGCGACTGAAGAATCGCGGCGGGGAAGTTGAGCGCGTTCTGGAGAGGCAGGTTCACCGCGTTGACCGTCTGCGGCGTCATCCACCATTCGGTCTTGTCGACCGGCTGGTGCAGTTTTGCGAGCTGCCGATGATATTCGAACAGCTGGGCACGTTCGAGATTGCCGATCGCGTCATCCTTCTTGATCTCGAGCGACGAGTAGTCGATCCACTTGTCGGGATATCCGACGCCGACGTAAAGCGTTTTCACCTTCTCCTTCGCCTTTGCCTTGGTGGCCGGCGTCATCCAGTCCAGCGCGTCGATCCGGGTGTCGAAGGCTTTCGTCAGGTCGTCGACCATCGCGCGAACCTTGGCCTTGGCGTCCGCAGAAAAATGGCGGGCGACATAGAGCTTGCCGACAACTTCTCCAAGCGCGAAGCCGGTGGCATCGACACCGCGCTGCCATCGCGGCCGCTGCTCGGGGGTTCCGTTGAGCGTCCTGCCGTAAAACGCAAAGCCTTCATCGACGAATGCCTTCGGCAGGACGCCGGTCACTTCGTTCACGGTGTGGAACGCCAGCCAGTCCTTCCAGGTGTCGAGAGGCTCCTTCGCCACGAGCGCCGAGAGACCCTTGACCGCCGACGGGTGCCAGATGATGAAGGTTGACGCGTCGTTCAAACCGGCGGCCTCGAGGAGAGCGGGCCAGTCGATGCCGGGCGCTTTGGTCGCGAGCGCATCCTTTTGCCAGGGCTGAGCGAGCGTCACGTTCGCGGACTCGACTCGAGTCGCATGCGCCCTCGCGATCTTCGTCTCGAGATCGACGATGCGCGCCGCGCGCGACGGTGCGCCACTGACGCCGGCGAGCGTCAGGATCGCCGTCACGTGTCGCTTGTACTCGGCTCGCAAAGCTGCCATCTTCGCACTTGTTGACACGTAGTAATCGCGATCCGGCAGTCCTAGGCCGCCCTGGAGCAGGTACGGAACGTTGTGATCGGGATCGTTCAATCCCTGCGCGACGAAAACGCCAAGCAGGTGCTCGGTCTGAAAGTTCGTCGCGTTCAGCGGATCGACGTCAGCGCGCAGCGTCTCGCCGATCGCTCGAGCGAGCGCCTTTTTGTCGCCAATGGCCGCAATCGCGTCGAGCCGAGGCTTCAACGGGGCAAGGCCCTTGGCCTCGATGCCCGCTTCATCCATGTAGCTGGCGTAGAAGTCACCGACCTTACGCGCATCCGGCGGCGCGTTGGGACCGCCATTGACCGGATCCTGGATGATGTCGACCGTCTGCTTCCGCGTGTGATCGACGAGGATCGTGGCCACACCGTACTCGGACTTGTCCGCAGGAATGGGCGTCGCTTTGATCCATCCTCCGTTGGCGTAGGCGTAGAAGTCGTCGCCTGGCGCAACCGACTTGTCCATACCGCCGGTGTCGATGCCCGAGGGCAGGGCGGCGGCCGGAGCAGGGGTTGATGATTTCGACGAGCAACCGATAAACAGGCTGAGCACTGCGACGACGACCGTGGTCACACGAAGCTTCACATCTGACTCCATTCCTCAAGAGGCGCTGAAAACATAGGACATCTCACGGGTTGACGTCGCCCTTTTGGGCTGGCAGGACGGGAAGGAGGGGCAAACAACAGCAATACGGGACCGTCAGCCGTGCCCGGCACCGCTGACCTCTCCGTGCAGCACGATCGTGTTCGCCGCACGCAGGGTTGCAGCCAACGTGGCGTCCGACTCGAAACGCTGCGCTTGAACCTCCTGCGCGCGAATCGCAATCGGAATCGTCATTCCGCCGAACAGGTCCGGTGACGCGATGACGTGAGCGCCGGAGAGCCGGATGGTCTGGGCGCCGAAACGCTGCTCGTCGGTCCAGCCCGTACAGAATGTTAGGGAGAGTAGGTCTCCGAGTCGCACGTACTTGTAGTCGGCGACGAGATCGCCGAGCGACAGGCCGCTGATCTCCAGTCTCGCGTCACGCTCTGCCTCCATGCCGGCAAAAAACGACGACCACTCGCGGTTGGGCCGGAAGCGGTCGTAGACGGTTATGGCGTGCTGAGCAATCAGGGCAGCGGTCCACGCATCCTTTCCAAGTCGCATGATGGCGCGTGGCCAGACTGCGTGGCGGACGCTGAGCGGCGCGCTCACAAAGTCGATGATGTCGCCGGTCTCCGGATTCCGGCGCGGCGACTGATCTTCCTCAAGCCAGCCGTTATCGTGCGCGTAGACTGCGCGGAGGATCGCGTCGCGGCGGGGCTCGGCCTTCAGCCCCACGCAGGATTCCAT
>JBKPNQ010000138.1:0-70254 GCA_046732715.1 Acidobacteriota bacterium
CGGTCCTTGACCTCCCAGGTCCCTGAACCGTCGAGTGTGAACTTGGTCAGCGAGTCAGCGGTGGCGAAGTCTTCATGATTGGTGAAGGTCTTCTGCGCGGCCGACAGACTCAGTGCGGACAGTAGGACCGATGCAATACAAACGGGTAGTCGCATGACGGCCACATTTAATAACGAGCTCGCGACCGGCGTAAAGTCGCCGGAAGATCTGGTTCTACTAGGTTCTGCAGGGTTCTACAAGGTTCTTCAGGGTTCGTTCTACAGGTTCCACGAGGTTCGTTCTACAGGTTCCACGAGGTTCGTTCTACGGGTTCCACGAGGTTCGTTCGGCTTCGGAGCGAGAACCCTGCGGAACCGAACGAACTACGTTTTCAGCAGATGCCGGTCGTACCCGGCCTGGACCAGCTCTTCGTAGGCCCGCCACACATCGGTCGGGATCTCCTGCGGAACCTGAAATCCGCGCGCTGGGTATTCGCGAATCCGTTGCAGATCCCCCACCATGATGCTGATCACGTCGTCGGCGGTCAGCGCATCGTGCGAGTAGCGCGCGAGGTAGTCGTCCAGCGATATCTGCGGAGAGGTCACTCGCACGGACTTTTCCGGCCACACCTTGTTGAACGTCGCGAACGTGCGGCGCTCCATATACGGTTTTTGCACCAGGATGAACGATGCCGGGTCGAGCCCGCGCGCGGCCAGGAGGTCGCGAGTGAACTGGACGTTTTCACCAGTATTCGTCGAACGGTTTTCGATCAGAATCTTGTCTTCCGGGACGCCCATGGCGACTGCGATCCTCGCAAAGCGATTGGCCTCCGGGTCCGTCCACAGGTGTTTGGTAATGCCCCCGAGCCCGCCGGAAAAGACCAGGAGCGGGGCCCAGTCTTCAAGCAGCAGCTGCGCGCCGCGTTCGGCGACGATCGTGTCGTGACTGCAGAGGACGATGATGACGTCGGCCTTCGCCAGGTCGTGATTCATGTGGTGGTAGTTCCAGATCCGCTCTACCTGCGGGCGCAAACGCTGGTCCATGTCTTACTTGGTTTGGGGACTTCGTCCAAAAACCCCTTACACGCTTCGGTCGCGGGCCCCACCATCCCCGCTCCGCTTCGCGTGGCTCTTTCGCTACCGCTCGGTCGCTCTATTGCGATTCGGCTTCTCGGCTCATTTGACAGGTCGCTTGGCGACGATAAAGAATCCGAGCGACCTCAAGGTTGTTTGTTTTCCCGACAGGTTCAACCATGCGAACGATACTCTCAATCACGCTCCTCATGACGTTCACGACAGTGCTCGCGATACCGGCGAGCGCCCAGCAGAGTGCCGCGCCACCGGCGGGCCAGCCTGCGGCGGCGCAAACGCCGGCGAAACCGGGGCCGAAGGACACCGAGGTGTGGGAGCCCGTGCCCCCCGTTGTCACCCCGGGCGCCCAGAACAGCGCGCCGCCCTCAGATGCCATCATCTTGTTCGACGGCACCAACCTGGATCAATGGGTCTCGGTGAAGGACAAGTCGCCGGCTGGGTGGAAAGTCGCCGACGGCGTCATGACCGTCGTGAAGTCGGCTGGCAACATCGAAACGAAGCGCAGCTTCAAGAACTATCAGCTGCATCTCGAATGGCGCATCCCGACCGACATCACCGGGTCGGATCAGGCGCGCGGCAACAGCGGCCTCTTCCTGGCGTCAACCGGTGCGGGCGACGGCGGGTATGAGTTGCAGATTCTCGACTCGTACAACAACAAAACGTACGTGAACGGCCAGGCGGGAAGCATCTACAAGCAGGGGATTCCGCTCGCGAATGCGATGCGAAAGCCCGGAGAGTGGCAGATCTACGATGTCGTCTGGACCGCGCCGACGTTCAATGCCGATGGCTCGGTCAAAACGCCCGCGTACGTCACGGCGTTCCACAACGGCGTCCTCGTCCAGAATCATTTCGAGCTGAAGGGCGAGACGCTCTATATCGGCAAGCCGGAATACAAGAAGTACGACACCGCGCCGATCAAACTGCAAGCCCACGGCGATCCAAGCCCGCCGATCAGCTTCCGGAACATCTGGGTGCGGGAGCTGAAGTAGAAATGCTGAATGCTGAATGAACAGAGGCGGCGCCGCTCTCAGATCATTCAGAATTCAGCATTCAGAATTCAGAATTCTTTTAGTCTCGACTCACCAACACGATCGAGATTCCACCGTGACCATCGTCGCGCGCGTTGATGGAGAAGTGCTCGTCGACCGCGGCCGCGGCGGCGCGCAAGTTTTTCATCGAATCTTCGGTGATCGGATCGCCGATCTTGAGGCCGGCCCGCTTCAGCACTTCACCGGCGGCGTCTGGTGAGACGCGCTCGGTCTTGAAGGCGACGAGCCGCAACGGGCCCTCGGACTTCTGCCGCTCGGAGCGTTCGACGGTGTAGGCGATTCGATGTTCCTCTCCAGCGCGAATCTTCTCAATCTCCTGCCTGGCGGCCACGAGCTTCTGCTTGTCCTCATCACGCTGACTTGGCGTGAGCGATTGATCCTGCACCGCGTGTTCCAGCTCCTCGATCAGCCGCTCGAGCTGCTGCGGCCGGGTGAGCTCGCCCGCTACTCTCTCCTTCATCTCTACCGTGTAGGCCACGCCACGATACTCGGCGTTCGCCGCCAAGAGACTGAAATGAAGGGTGGCCTGCGTTGATGCGGATCGGATGGACGATGGCGAGTAATGCCAGCTGAGGACCGACTCGAGCGCCGCCTTTCTCAACTCGTCGGGACCGTTGAGCACGCGTGCGTCCGACACCTCTCCGTGGTCGTCGACAGCCATATCGAGCGTGACGTCACCTTCCACTCGTTGTTCGATGGCGCGTCTGGGATACTCGGGCAGCTCGCCGTGCAAGAGGTGCTCTCCCCCTTTCACGATGGTCACGGGCTTGTTGGTCGCCGCCTGCGGCTGTCCCTGGGCTTCGAGCGGAAACGAGCGGACGACCAACAGGCCGGCGAGTGCGAGCGCGGCTGCGCTGGCACCCATCGCGAGAATCAATCGACGTGTCGTCATGGTGCTCTCCTGCAGAATTTGCGCGACGCGCTTCTTCAGCAGGCTTCGCCGGAGAAACGCGGGCGCCGGGGTGAGAATGCCTGGGGATTTCGCGATCGCCACGGCCAGCAACGCCTCGACGTAACGCTCGCGCGATTCAATCAACCGGACCGCCGCCTGATCGACGACCTGCTCGCGGCTCAACTGGATGCGGCCAATGAGCCACCACACGGCTGGATGGAACCAGAGAATCGTCCGCACGCCTTCTTCGACGATCTGGAACAGCCAGTCGCGACGGCGCACGTGGAGCAATTCGTGACAGGCAATGGCGTGGAGAACCGCCTCCTCCATCGACGCCACGCCGGGAGGGAACACGACGACCGGGCGCCGCAGTCCAAACGTGATCGGACCAGCGATCCTGGCCGACACATACATGGCGGCGGTGGTACCGACGCGGGTTTGGGCGCGCGTGATGGCCTCGGGCAACGGTGCGAGCGGCGTGGCCTCTCGCCGGATTCGACCGAGCATCCAGGCACCGATGACGAGCCATCCGCCGCGCGCCGCCAGTCCCGCACCCAGCATGACGAGCACGAGGCTCTCGACCGTCATCGACGGCCTCGCCGGTGAAGAGACCCGGATCCTGGCCGCGACTGTTGGCGCATCGGCCGCCGGGGTCATCACCGCTGACGCCGTCGCCGGCGGCGTCAGCACGCGCCAGGGCTGGCAGACGGGCAAGAGGAGGCAAACCACGAGCAACGTCCGCCAGTAGACGAGCGACGGCCGTGGCTCGCGGATGCGGAACAGTCGCTGAAGCAGCGCACCGGCAAGCACGAGCACGCCGGCCTGCAGGGCGAACACTCCCAGATTGCGCAACCACATGGCAGCGGTCATCGCCTTTTTCCTTTCCCCATCATCCGGGTGATTTCGCGCAGATCTTCCTGCGACACATGATCGTCTTCGAGGAGGTGCACGACGAGCGGCTGGCCGGCGCCGTTGAAAACGCGGGTCACGAAGTCGCGCACCATCTGGCGAATGACCTCGTGCTTCGGCCGGGTCGGCCGGTAGACGTGCGCGCGATCGTGCTGGCTGGCGCGAAGGTAGCCCTTCTGCTCCAGCGTCTTCATGTTGGTGAGCACCGTCGTGTAGGCGACCGCCCGGTGCTTGCGCATCTCCTCGTAGACATCCCGCACCGTGACCGGGTGGTCGGAGCGCCAGACGATCTTCATCAACTCGAGTTCGTGAGCGGTCAGCGTGGACGACTTCGGTCTCATGACTACTAGTTATCTAGTACTATGAAATGGAAGTCAAGAAAAAGGTTCTCCAAGGTCTTATCCGGCTTTTTCGATGTGTATCAGGTAGGCTTCGACCATGATCAGGTTGCGTTCGCCGGCCTGGCGGATGACGCCGAGGAGATTGTCCATCTTGACGACTTCCTCGAGTTGCTCGTCGATGAACCATTGGAGGAAGTTGCCAGCGAGGTAGTCGTTCTCCTTGACCGCGAGATCCATCAACCCCTTGATCTGGCTGGTCACTTCGTGTTCCCACTTGAGCGCGGCGTCGACCGCTGCTTCCGCCGACGTAAACGTCGGCGTCGGCGCCGGAATCGACGGAATCTGCAGGCTTCCTTTGGTGTCGAGCACGTACTTTACGAACTTCATTGCGTGCTGCTTCTCTTCCTCGGCCTGTTCGAAGAACAGCTTGGAGAGCAGCTTCAGCTGTCGCTGCTGAAAGTGCCCGGCGATGCTCAGGTACTGCATGCTGGCGCCGAATTCATGCCCAATCTGCTGATTGAACGCTTTGACAAGTGCTTTGCTGATCAACAATCCGCTCTCTCCATTCGCTAATCGCTCCGAGGCGCTTCGCCCCTCGGACTTCCCAACACGCTCGTTCGCCGCGGTCGTACCGGCGTTCAAACCGCCGCTCACAAGTGGAGTGCGACGCCTGGCCCGGATCCCGGATTACCGACGGACTCCCTCGTAGTATGACGTGTTCTCGCATGCGACGCACGTGACTGACAGTTTCCGCCTGAAGAAGGAAGGCTCGAGAGTAACCGTAACGCTCATCTTGACACCCTAAATGAGACGTGGCACCATGCACTCATCTTGGTCTCCTAAGGGAGCGCTGTGGAGAAGCTGGACATTCCCCAAGGCACGCTCGACTTGATGATTCTGACGATCCTGGCGCGCGAGCCGCTGCATGGCTACGGGATCTCACAGCGGCTGGCAGTGCTCAGCCACGATCAGTTCCACGTCAATCCGGGATCGCTGTTCCCGTCGCTGTACCGTCTGGAGCAGGACGGAAAACTGAAAGCCGAATGGCGGGCCACCGAGAACAATCGGCGCGCCAAGTACTACCGTCTCACCGCCTCCGGCCGGCGACAACTCGAGCAGCATCGCGAACGCTGGAACCGGGTCTCGTTCGCCGTCACAAGTGTGCTGGAGGGCGCATGACGCTCCTCCACCGCTTCGCGTCCATCGTGCGGTGGATCGTTCGTCGCGATCGGGCCGAACGCGACCTGAACGACGAGCTGCAAGCGTTTGTCGACATGGCGGCCGCCGACAAGATGCGCGATGGTGTCGCGCCGGACGAGGCGCACCGTCTGGCTGTTCTCGAAGTCGGCGGAGTGGAACAGACGAAAGAACGAGTCCGTACCGGTCGTCGCGGCGCATGGCTCGACGCGGCCGCGCGCGATGTGCGGTACGCGCTTCGAATGTGCGTCCGGAACCCGGGCTTCAGCACCGTCGTCCTGGTGACGCTGGCGTTGGGGATTGGCGCGAACACTGCGGTGTTCAGTGTGATCGACGCCGTCCTGCTGCGGCCGATGACCTACGCGGAGCCCGAGCGGCTGGTTATCGTGCATGAAACGCTTGCCGGCAGAGGGAGGGTCCCGGTTGGCGCGGCCGAATTCGAGGAGTGGCGGCGAGCCGCCACGTCCTTCGAGCAGATGGCGCTATTGGCGGTCGCACCCGTCATCCTCACGGGCAGCGGCGATCCCGTCAGGCTCGAGGCCGCGCGCGTTTCACCCAGTCTGTTTCCGATGCTCGGGATCGACGCGGCGCTCGGGCGTACGTTCACTCCCGACGAAGAGGTGCCGGGTCGACATCGGGTCGTTGTGCTGGGCGATGCCGTGTGGCGAACGCGCTTCGGCGCGGATCCGTCGATCGTCGGGCGGATCGTCACCCTCAACGACGAACCCTATGTCGTGAGCGGCGTGTTGCCCGAGCGATTCCGCTTCCCACGCATGGAGCAGGTTTTTGTGATGGGCATCTCAGGCAACCGGCCACAATTGTGGATGCCATTTGCTATCACCGCTGCAGAACGCGGCGAGAACAGTTTCGCCGCCATCGCGAAGCTCAAGCGCGGCATTTCGATGGATCAGGGCCGGGATGAAGTGAGCGCCGTTCTCAATCGGCTCGCACAGCAAGCCCCCAACGCACCTCGGCTTGGCGCCGAAATCATTCCACTCCAAGAGCAGGTCGTGGGTTCGTCTCGAGAAGTGCTGATGCTCGTCTGGGCCGCAATCACTGCCGTGCTGCTGGTGGCCTGTGCAAACATTGCGAACCTGTTCCTGGTACGGTCGGCCGCGCGCAGTCACGAACTTGCGATTCGGGGCGCCCTCGGTGCGAGTCGGGGAACCCTCATTCGCCATTCGTTGCTCGACACGATGACGCTCGCCGTGATCGGCGGACTTGGCGGAGTGTTGCTGGCGAGATGGTCGATTCCGTTTCTCGTCCGGCTGGCTCCGGCGAGCGTGCCGCGACTCGATGAAGTCGCCGTGGACCAACGGGCGATCCTGTTCACGACCCTCATCACGACCACCACCGGCCTTGTCGTAGGCTTGCTTCCCGCTCGCCGAGCCGCCGCCACTAATGTCATCGATGGTCTCAGAGTTACGGCACGGTCGAGCACACTGAGTCGTCACGACCGCACTGCCCGGAGCCTCATGGTGACCACGCAGATTGCCCTCACAGTTGCGTGCCTCGGTGCGGCTGGTCTCCTGATCCAGAGTCTCCTCAACACTCTCCGTGTTGATGCCGGCTTCGCGTCCGATCGAACCCTGGCGGTAGATGTCAGCCTGTCCCCCGGGCGTTACGGCACTCTCGATGCCAAAGCTGCCTTCGTCCGAAAGACGTTGGAGCGCATGGAAGCGGTCCCCGGGGTGACCTCGGTGGGATTCGTGAACAAGCCTCCGCTGAGCGGCATCAGCCTGAACAGCGTGCTCGTGCTGGAAGGCAGCGAGCGGGCAGCCATTTCGATGGTGGACCGTCCTCTAGCCGACGTCCGCTCCGTTGATGCCGAGTACTTCCGGACGTTAGGCATTCAGCTTCTTGACGGCCACTTGTTCGATGCGACGGAGACCCGACCGGTAGCCGTTATTTCGGAGGCACTCGCGGACCGCGCGTGGCCCGGGGAACGCGCGATCGGTAAGCGCTTTCGATTGACGGCGCGGCCCGGCAGTCTGGTCGAAGTCATTGGCGTCGTCCGGGACGTGCGCAACATGCGCCTTGATTCCGGTCCATCTCCGACACTCTACCTGCCTTACTGGCAAGGATTCATCAACGCGGCCTCGTTCACTGTGAAGACCGCCCTGGATCCGTCCGCGGCAACCGCTGCCATCCGTGCTGCGATATCTGACATCGATCGGGCCGTGCCGATTGGCTCCGTGAGGACGATGCAAGGAATTGTGAGCGAGTCCCTGGCCACCCGCACGTTCCAAGCAACGCTCCTGACAGTGTTCGGTGCAGTTGCGCTGGCATTGTCGGCTATCGGTGTCTTCGGCGTCATGTCGTACGCGGTAGGTCAAAGAGCAAAGGAACTCGGCATTCGCCTTGCGCTCGGCGCGACGCCGCGGTCGCTTCAGAAAATGATGATCTCGGACGTGCTCAGACTTGTCGGCGGTGGTGTGGCGCTTGGAATACCTCTCGCAGTCGCAGCCGGCGTGGTCTTACGCGACCAACTCTTCGGTGTCGGCCCGCAAGACCTCCGCGCGCTCGCTGCGTCGTCGGCAGCGATCTTTCTGGTTGCGATGATCGCAGGGTGGGTACCGGCACTTCGTGCCACTCGGATCGATCCCGTCGCGACCCTGCGGGTCGAATGAGCCGTCGGCCGGGCGTGTCGAGCCGGCAACACCGCCGGCGATGGCTCACGAAAGGGGAGTTATGAACAGGCGTGAGTTCGTCATCTCTACTTCTGGCGTGGCTGTTGGTCTCTTCGCTCCTTTCAGGGTTGGCGGACAGCAGAAAACGATCGAGCCCGATCTGGGGTTGCTTGCCGACGGGAAAGGCTTGAACGGTTCCAACCGGACCATCAGCCGAATCAGCGACGGCGCCCGAAAGGGTGTTCGTCTGAGCGAAGCTCAAGGCGAAGGGCCGGCGTACCTGCCGGGGATCGAATTCGCCAACGGCACCATCGAATTGGATATGAAGGGCAAAGACGTTCAAGGCGCAAGCTTCATCGGCGTCGCGTTTGATGGCGTCGATGCCACGACCTACGACGCGATTTATTTCCGTCCGTTCAACTTCAAGACCGAAGACCAGGCACGGGTCCTTCGCGCCGTGCAATACATCTCCCATCCCGCGCATCCGTGGGAGAAGCTGCGAGCAGAGCACCCGGGCCAGTACGAAAAGCCTGTCAAACCGGTGCCAGATCCGAACAGCTGGTTTCATGCACGGGTGGTTGTCGCGAGCCCCAAGGTGAGCGTCTTTGTCGGCGATGGCAAAGAACCGTGCCTGACCGTCACCCAGCTGAGCGATCGCAAGAAGGGCCTGGTCGGAATCTGGGTGGGCAATACCTCTGGCGGAGATTTCGCCAACTTCAAAATCGTTCCCGCCTAGTCGGTCCGCACAGAATTGGGTCGCGCACGATTCTGTGACTCATTGTCTGATGAAGCGCAGCACCTCGAAAGCCTTCCCTGATGGCAGCAGTTCCGTGCGGCGGAGCATGACGGTCAGTCCCTCATTCTCAGCCGCTTCGGTCAGGGCACCTGGATCGACAAAATGGAAAAGCGATTCGAGCGACTGCAGGATCGTGAATGGCGTCGGTGTCACTGCCGGACTCGAGGTCGAGGGGCGTTGGAGAACGACGCTGAGCACGCCGCCGCGCGTCAGCGTTCGCGCAACACGCCGGATCAGCGGCTGCCACGTGACGTATTCGAATACCAGCGCGGCATGGACGAGGTCGAATGCGTTCGCTTCAAGCCCCGTGTCGTTGACGTCCGCGCAACGAATCTTCAACTCGAATCCTGGATCCGGAAACGCATCGGCAAGTCGCTGAAGGTATGAGGCGTTGATGTCGATCACCGTCACGTGCTCCGTGACCGCGCGATCGACGTGCTCCAGACCGTTACCGGAGGAACAACCAAGCACCAGGAAGGTGCGCGGCCGCAGCTCGTCAAGCGCCTCGCGCATCAACCGATTGAGCACGGCCCGCTGGTTGACCGACGGATGGCTCATATGACCGACATAGTCGGCCTCCGGGATGGCGAGCCAAGGATTGGTCATGAATCACACGCGCTCGTTCGCCATTGGTGATCTCATTGGAGCGCCTCCTGTCGGCGCCGGTCCACGCCGCATCAATCCGAACGTCCGTCTGGGTGATTCAGTTCCTTATAGAAGATCTCCGTGGCGTGAGGAGTTGTTCCGTCGGTATCAAGGGCATACCTCGGGATCGTGCCCGCGTGAGCCCAGCCAATCCGGCGATACAGGCGCTCGGCAACGCCACCGCGCTTGGCATCCAGCGTCAGCAGTCGAAACCCGGCCTCGCCCGCCGCCGCCTCAATCGTTCGCATCAGCTCGGTGCCAAGTCCAGCGCCCCGCCCGCGCCGATGCACGATCAACTTCGCGACGTCACCGCGATGCGGCTGATTCGGCGCCCACGCGGGATGAAGCTGCACCGTCCCAACGATCCCTTCGTCGTCGCGAGCAACGAGAAAGATTGCGCGGGGATCGGCAGTGGCGATCACCTGTCGCCACCACTCCCGCGCGCGCTCGAGCGGGAGCGGGGGCAGAAAACTCACCGCTGCACCTGAGTCGACGGCATCAATCAGGAGATGCGCAAGGGACTCGAGGTCCGTCTCTGCCACCGGACCCGTCAATCGCTCGATCGTGTACACCGTCACCGCTGATTCCGCGGGTTCCGAAGGACGAGCGTCGTTCCGATGACCGTCGCCCCCTGGAACAGAAAGAGAAGCCAAAATGGCTCTCGTCCGCTGTAGAGATAACAGGCGATACCCGTCGCCGTGTAGAAGACGCCGATGATGAACGCGGCACCCGATCGCGTCGTCGAGCCAGTCTTGAGCGCCGGCCACGCCCAGAACAATATCGCTCCACACACCAGCATGGCCCCGCTGACGAAATACCAGACAATCCAAATCACCCCGACGATGTCGGCATGAAGAGTCGACGCCGCGACCGCGGCTTCCACCGGCTTGATGCCGAGGAAGCCATGCCCGAAGGCGCCGAGCGTGATGGTGACAGCCGCCAGCCAGTAGAGCACGGTCGCGATGGTTCGCAAGAAGCCTCCGCAGCACGTTCAACGGGTGCAGTGCAGCGCTGCCCCGATGAACCGCCACACTGTTACCGGCAGATACTCCACCACGAACGCAGCCGCCATCAACAGAACCTTGATGTAGTCCCCTCGCCGCGTGCTGCGAAACGCGCACCGCGGAGGAACGAGCGAATCCGCGGATTCACGATCCCGGCCAGGGTTGACCAGTCACGAATGATGCGGTGGTGTGGGCCGGCGCCTTGGACGAGAAGGAACATGGCGCGCAGGCGCAGGCACAGCCGCAGCGGAGGGCCGGCAAATCGAATGCGAAATGCTTCCAGCGCGCCCAGCAAACCGTCCCCCTAGTGCGTCAAGCCGTAAATCACGTAGTTGACGCCGAGCTTGTAGGCCTCGTTCGACGCGTCGAATGGAAAGAGGCCCTCGCCCGACCATTCCCAGTATTCCGGCACGTCGTTATCGAAGTTGGCGACCACCATCAGTCGCTTCGACGGGTCGTTGTCTTCGAAAATCCCGTAGTAGTTCGGACGAATGCCTGACATCGGATGAACAATCGCGTCGATGTCCTTGATGCGAAAGAATGAATCGAAGATGCGATGGGTGTTGTCGAGTTTGACGAACGTCGCGTCAGGAAGCACGCGCCGCATCTGAGCTTCGAAGTTGCTCCACTGTTGAACGCCGTCGAAGTCCTCGAATACGGCAAAGCCGCCCTTCATCAGGTAGGCGCGGAAGAATCCGGCCTCGCGATCGGTCAGGTTCCAGAAACCAGGCTCCCACATGAACGCGATCGGATAGTTGAATAGCTCCGGATCGTCGAGCGTGAGAATCAGGCTGTCCTCGGTATGAGGATCGACCAGCGTCAGCTCCTTGAGGATCATCGCGAGGTGACGCTCGGCGCGCGGATAGTCGTGGTTCCAGGCTGAGCTGAAGCCACGGCGGGAAAATCCGAAGTCCGATCGCCACCGCAGCCGCACGAATGTGAAGCGGCCATCGTAGGTCAGCTCGGATTGTCTTGGGTATTGGGCGACGACGTGGACGTCAGCAGCCGCGGAGACACTGGAGATGACCGCGAATGCGATGAGCAGGCCTCGACGCACAAGGGCATTATGACGCAAGTGGATTGCGGACTTCGGATTGCGGATTGTCGATTGAGACTGCGAATTGGCGATTGCCGATTCTCAGGCTCTCGCAAAAACGTCCTCGCGCGTGATTTCCCAGATCATGCTGTCGCGCGCCGCGCCAGAGGGCTTGATCGTCGCATTCGGGATCGTGCGCAGGTGGCGGTAGCCGAGCCGCTTTGGAACTCCGGCGCTCGCGACGTTCTCCGGATCGCATCGGATTTGAACCCGCTCGATTCCTGGTTGCTTGAGCGCCAGCCTCGTGAGCGCGTCGGCCGCTTCCGACATGAAGCCCTGGCCTGTCGCCGATGCCTGCAACCAGTAGCCCATTTCGAGGCAGTCCTCGCCGATGCGTGGATGAAGCCCGGCGCCGCCAAGCAGCGCATCGGCGGACCGAGACCAGATGGCGAAGAGCCACTGCTCACCGGCATCGAACTGATTGGCAAACAGATCGAGGCGCTCCTCGAGAGCGCCGATCGGGGAAGGCTCGGACATCGCCCAGGGCAACCAGGCCTGAAGGTGCTCGAGGTTCCCATCGAGCACCACTTTCAATGCCAGCGCATCAGCTCGTCGCCACGAACGCAGCAGCAGACGCGGTGTCGGCCATTCAGATGGCAGCGAGAGCTTCAATAGCCTATGTCGCAATTCGCGGTTCGCGGCTCGCCAGTCGCGTGATTAGGACGCGTCCACTCACTTGGGCGCCCCTGGCATCTCGGCGATCCGCACGATCCACTTGAACGCTTTGTCGACCCCATCTTTGGCCGCTTTATTCCAGTAGCCCGAGGCAACTCCTTTGATGTCCGTCTCGTGCTCGCCGTATCTGAGGTGCAGACGCACCATCGTGTCCCCCAGAGGTGTGACTGACGCTCCCCCGAATCCGCCTCCCGCATCGCGTCTCTCTCGAGCGATCACCTCGACAACCACGTTCGCGTCCTCAGCGCTCTGGACGATAGCAATCCCTGCCTTCTTACTGAGCGCCTCACGGACGTCGCGGACCGAATCGAGACGGCCCTGCTCCTCTTCCGTCGGCGGCGTGGACTTCGCTTCGGCGGTGAAGACGAACACTCGCGGCGCCGGCGAGTCAGACGATGTTTTACGGCTGGGCTGTTGGGACGTGCCGGCCAGAGCCAGCGCCAGCAGAAATACGCTGGACTTGAACATGACTATCACTCCCCGCGATCGGCAGCGCTCGGCAATACTGATTTTAACCGAGGATCTTCGTCCCTCGGACTCCCGACACGCGCTCCGATCGCGTGGCTCGCACCACTCGCTCGCACCCTCGAACCAGCGTTCGGGTTGTGTGAGACTGCTTCTATTGTCGCTGACCGAGCGTGACATTGATCCGCACGAAACTCTCCTCGCGGATCAACGCGACCAAGCACACGAGGACGACTCACTCTTCGGCGGCGACCGCTGGATGGGATTGACCGCGGGACCGGTGGAACTATCGCCGCTGCCAGCGGATTTCGATGCCGTCGCTCGACCCGAGCGCCGTACGCAGGATGCCAAGCAGATGATCGCTCGGCCTACCGTCCGCGAGCATATCGATGGTTGCCTGATCGATGTAGTAATCCTGGTCCTCGGACGACTCCTCTTCCAACCCATCGATCAGCACCTGCAGGTCAGCCTCGGTGATGCTGCCGAGCAGTTGGTTTGTGGCGGTGTTATACAAATCAATCATCGGAACGCTCTCCTCGAATCGGTCTTGCCAACCTCATGCCGTTGCACGCGCTTGGCCAGGAAGATGTCGGGCTTGCCTGGACCGTTTGCGTCAGGCATGACGCCAACAATCGTAAATCCGAGTCGCTGATAGAACTCGTAGGGGTGGCCGCCCAGATTGCGTACGCCTCGAATCGCGCCCGCCACGTCGGCATACAGGTCCACTTCGCTCAGCGTCGTCTCGTGATTCTCGTCGTCGCTGCCCACCCACAGGGTGACGCCACCCAGTTGCCGCACTGTGCCCTCGAGATCGAGTACGAGCGCGCGGCCAACGCCGCGTCGCCGCGACGGGGCCGCGACCACGAGCGGATGAATCTCCCAGACGTTGCCGTCGTACTCGGGCATGGCACCGATCCATCCGAGGACGGCATCTGAGTCATCAACGGCGACGCGGCTGATTCTTCCGTCCGTCAGCGAGTCGAGCGCCTCCTGTCGAGCCGATGCGAGGTCTGGCCAGTCCTTCGCGCGGCCCAGGAAGCCGTCATAAAGCAACCTCGCGGCCTGATCGACGAGGTCGATGCGATCCGCCGTCAGGTCGAGGATGCGCAGACTCACCAGTGTTGACCGATCAGGGCTCCTGACTGCTCCCGCGTCCTCCACGCCCGGTTAGTCCTTGTACCGGAACGTCAAGATCGATCGGCCAGCCCGCCACGAACACGTGCCGAATTCGTGAGCTCTCGAGCAGATTCCCTTCCGTGACGACAACGTTGGCGATCTTCCCCTTCTCAATCGTACCGAGGCGATCGCCGGCGCCCGCGAGCTTTGCCGCATTCGCCGTCAGTGCTTTGATCGCCGCATCTTCACTGAGACCGCCTTCCTTTACCGTGCGCGCCACGTTACGCGTGAAGTCTGCAGGATTCTGAAGACCGCCGATCGTAAACGCGAATGGTATTCCCGCTTTCTCGAGCGCCGCTGGCACCTTGGCGGCGTTCTGACGCATCCGCGTGACTCGAATCGGCGTATCAGCCTCGCCACTGCCTCGCCCGCCGCCACCGAGTCGCCCCCCGCCGCCACCGGCGGCCTGGAAGTTCGCCGACACAATCACACGCGCCTTGGCGGCTTTCAAGTCGTCGATCACGTTGGCGGCCTCGGCGCCGCCGACAATGATCGGATCGAGATTAAACTCCTTCGCGAACGCAAGAGCGCGCACGATCTCGCGCTCCTCGCTGGCATCAAACGCGACCGGCATGCGCCGATCCAGTGTGGGAGCAAGCGCATCGAGCGCCGGCTCGAAGCTGCCCACCGCCGCGTCCTTGTGACGCTCCGCAAACGCTTTTGCGTCCCTCTGCCATAGCGCGTCGAGGAACGACTGTCGCGCGAACGCAATGACGCCGAGCAACGCGCCCGGATATCCACCTCCGCCACCGCCGCCTTCCCCGGCACCGCGACCGGTCGTGAACACGACGTGCTGAGCAACACCGGATCGCACGATCACGCTGCCGCGACGATAGGTCGCCAACGCGCTGGTCTCGGCCGGATCGGGCGGCGCCGTGATGTTCACGAGCGCGCTCTGTCCGCGGATGATGCCCTGCGCGGGAACAGCGAGCGCCGACGTGATGCCCGCGGCGGCAAGGCGCCGCAAGCTGTCCCCTTCGATCTCGACGATCTTCGCGGCCTCAACGTCGGGATGCAGGTACCGCGTCCGCGCTTCGCGCTCCTGGTCGGCCCAGGTGATGTTGTCGGGCGTCGCGACGTTGGCCCCGCGTCCCCTGCCGGCCTGAGTCGTTGGCGCGGCGGCGCCAGCAGTGGTCGCGGCCGGTGGCGCTCCACCCTCGACAATGCTGTTGTTCGACATGTCGATGAGGCCGGGATACACGACCAGGCCGGCGCCGTCGACCACGAGCGCGTCCGACGGCGCGGCGACCGACGCGCCGACATCCTCGATGACGCCGTCCCGCATCACCAGCGTGCCCTTCTCGATCGGCGCGCCGGCTGCGGTGACAATGCGTGCGTTGGTGATGGCATACCGAGGCGCGCGCGCCGGCATCTGCCCGCTGACGTTGAAGCCGGGAAAAAACATCGCAGTGAAGGCGACAGTCGAAACCGCAAGAACTCGAAAGACTCGGCTGCTCATGATCCATCTCCTCAGCGCGCCATGTACTTCTTGAACAACTCGAGCTGCGAGTTGTCGAGGGGCACGTCGCGGCCGGCGATGATCACGTGCCGGATCTGCGATCGAATCTCCAGCGGATCACCGGTGAGGACGACGAGGTTCGCCACCTTGCCGGAATCGATGCTCCCGACTTGGCCGTCGATGCCCAGCACCCGGGCCGCATCAAGCGTCAAGGCCTTGATCGCATCGTCGTGGGAGAGGCCCCAGGCGACCGCGCGTCCCGCCTGGAATGGCACATCGCGCGAGAACTGGAAGCCGCCGCTCGAGAACGCGAACGTCACCCCGGCTTTCGCGAGCACGCCCGGCGCCTGGTAGGGATACGCGTGGAACTCGTCCTCGCGAGGCGGCAGCGACAGGATGCTCGAGAGGATGACGGGAACGTCGTGCTGTTTCAGGAGTCCGGCAACCTGCTGTGCGTCGGCGCCGGTTTGAAGCACGATGCGAACGTTCTGCTTATCAGCCCAGGCAACGGCGTCACGGATGTTCTGCTCCGTGGTCGCGGTCACATACATCGCCTGACGGCGATCGAGGACGGGGAGAAACGGCTCGAGCGTCCAGTCAACCTGCCGCGTCGCGGGTTGCTTCGCGTAAGCGCGTGCGCGTTCGAGGAGCTGGTTCAGCGTTTTGATCGGGTCGGGCCCCGTCGGTTGAGGCGCGCCGCCGCGTCCGCCGCCGCCACCGCCGCCGCGACCTCCGCCAGGCCCCGGATAATTGAACGCGAGACCGGCGCTCGGGCGAAGCGTCGCTTCTTCCCACGTCCAGCCGTCGAGATCCATCACCGGGATCTCGCCGCTGATGGTACCGCCGCCCGGGCGGACGCCAATCGTCGTAATCCCTTCGCTACGGGTCACCGGAATCGCGATGCTGTCTGACTTATACGCAACGCGCGTGCGCAACATTTGATCGAATGGCAGGATGTCGCTCACATCGTCGTAATTGCGGACGCCGGGCTCGTTCAGCCCGATGTCGGTGCTCGCGTCGATCATTCCCGGGATCACGGTGGAGCCCTGGACGTCCACGGGCTTCACCCCTGCCGGCACCGACACGTTCGCGCCGACCGCGTCGATGCGGTTTCCCTTGATGACGATCGTGCCCTTCGGAATGACCGGACCGGACACCGTGACGATGCGTGCGTTCGTGATCGCCCAGGTCGGGCCGTCGGCGTTGCCCTTCACGTCGAACTTTTCAGCCGGAGGCGCGGGCCGGGACGCCGGTTGCGATCCATTCGTGCCGACCTGTGAACCATTCGACTGGCTGCCGTTCGTGCCGGTTGATGACCCATCCGTCGTCGACCGCGTGCCTTTCTCCTTCTGAATCTCGGTAATGCGCTGCAGATCCTTCTCCCGGTCGTAGTAGGCGATCCCGTCGATGTAACTGCGCTCGACGATCGCGGCGGTCGAGAGCGGGTGATGATTCCAGATGACGAGGTCCGCGTCCTTGCCGACTTCGATCGACCCGACGCGATTCTCGATCTTGAGCTGCTTCGCGGGATTGATCGTCACCATCGCGAACGCCTGATCGTCGGTGACGTCGCCGTACCGCACGGTTTTCGCCGCTTCCATGTTCAGCCGACGTGCCTGCTCGGCGTCATCTGAATTGATCGATACCAGAACACCTTTGTGCGTCATCAGCGCGGCGTTGTGCGGAATCGCGTCGGCCGCTTCCATCTTGTAGCCCCACCAGTCGGAAAACGTCGACGCGCCGGCGTTGTGAGCGGCGATCTCTTTCGCCACTTTGTAGCCCTCGAGGACGTGCTGGAAAGTCGTCACCTTGAAGCCCATCTCGTCGGCGACCCGAATCAACATCAGGATTTCGTCAGCACGATAGCTGTGGGCGTGGACCAGCCGTTTCCCTTCGAGGACTTCGACCAGCGCGTCGAGCTGCAAGTCGCGGCGCGGCGCCAGGGCGTCCTGGCCGGCCTTCTTCTTCGTCTCGTAGTCCTGCCATTCGTTGCGATAGGCCTTCGCACGTGTAAAGGCGTCGCGGATCACGTACTCGACGCCCTGTCGAGTCGTCGGAAACCGCTGGGGGTTGGTTGGCGCCTGACCTCGCTTCCGGGTCACGTTCTCGCCAAGCGCGAATTTGATCCCGGGCAGGGCGCCCTGAAAAACCAGATCGCTCGCCCTCGACTTGCCGTAGCGCAGTTTGATGACGACGGTCTTGCCGCCGATCGCGTTGGCGCTGCCGTGCAGGATGTTTGCGGTCGTCGTGCCGCCAGCCAGATCGCGATAGATGTTGATGTCGGTGGGATCGAGCACGTCCTCCATCCCGGTCATCGAGCTGACCGAGACGCTACCTTCGTTGATAGCATCGTTCGCGATATGCGAATGCGCGTCGATGAGCCCGGGAGAGACGAACTTTCCGGTCGCGTCGTAGACGTCGGCGCCGCCGGGAATCGACACGTTCGTACCGACGGCGGCAATCTTGCCGTCGCGTATCAGCACGGTGCCATTGGCAATCGTGCCGCGAGTGGCGGTGATGATCGTGCCGTTGCGAATGGCGACAACGGCCGGCGCAATCCCCTGGGCTAAGACGGGTAGCGTCGCCGTTGTGCGTCCATCGAGGACGATGGCGGCGAGCGCACCAAAAGCGAGACAACCCGACAACCAACGGCCAATCACGGCGGACCTCCGGGAAGGATAAAAAATGGCGCCCGGAACGCGGGCGTGGCGGTAACTCTACCGTACGGACGAGTGGTGTGACGAACGGAGCACGGTCGAGATTGGGGCCAGACGAATCGCGTGATCCGACCGGCAGACGGCGTCAACGGGACTTCGAACGTGCGCTGCGACCCCCCTTGGTCTTCTTCGCTGAAAGAGCCTTCGCCGCAGTGTTTCGCCACGCGAGTGTCATCGCCTCGCCGAGCATCTCTTCATCGACACGATCCAGGCGCACGGCAGTGCATCCCTGAACCCCCCACGCCCCATTCTCAGGTTTGAAGACGCCCGGAGCGTCCTTCACGAACCGCGCCTGCTCCTCCGGCATCAGCTTGACCATCCCCCACTGCATGTCCGCATGCAGGGTCGCGAAGATCCGGCCGTTGATGCGAAAGTCGGGATGGTCCATGTGCGACGACTCGATGGCATCCTTCATTCCCAATGCAATTCGACGAAAGTCGTCAGCGGTCATTAATCACTCCGAGCGGCTTCGCCCCTCGGACTCCCGTACACGCTCACTCGCGGAGCCCCCAAGCCCACTCTGCCCTTCGACGATGCTCAGGGCGTCCCGAGCGAAGTCGGCGGACGCTCACGTGGGCCCACTCGCGCGCTCGTTCGCCACTGTGGTACTCAGTTCGAAGCCAGTTGCATAGACTCGATCACTTACTACTGCGCGCGGCACCCAAAGCTGGCCGCATCGTCGATGCTTCCGGTCCCGTTGTACGCCGCGATCTGCGGGTACGGACACAACGGACGCGTGCGGTCCGGCTTGCCGTTCGTCGTGTGCGTCGCGATGATCTGATCCGGCGCGGTGCCGTTCTCGACCCATCGCTCGAGCGCAGCAATCATATCGAACGTGTTCGGCCCTTCTCCTCCGCCGCAGTGCGCCATGCCGGGCACCATGAACAGGCGATAGGAGACATCGACCTTGCCCTTGTCGCCAAGCTTCTCCACGACACGACCGTAGTACTGCGTGCTGTTGCCGGGCGAGATCTGCGGATCGCTCCACCCGTGATACTGAATCAGCTTGCCGCCACGATCGAGAAACGGCTTCAGGTCGGGATCGAGGGCATTGATGATGTCGGCGTCGGTCTCCTCGGCGCGGACGATGTCGGAATCAAAATTGAAGTCCGCCACCTCCCACTTCGGGTTGCGAAACACGATGAAGCGAAACTGATCGAGCCCGGTCGCCCGTGCCGAGGCCGTCCAGCCGGCGTCGGTCCAACCGAGCTCGCTGCCGCGCGCAAGCCCTGTAATTGGGCGCGCGGTTTTTGGATTCTTTGGCGATGCGTAGATGAATCGCGCCGTGTCGACCTGCGCCGGCGTCAAACAATTGCTGCTCTCGGACGCCTTGCACTGAAGGACTGATGGATCGAAGGGGCAACGGTCAGGGTCCGCGATGAGACCGTCCTTGACGCCATCGATGGCGTCGCAGGCATCGAGCACGGCTCTGTGAAGCAATTCGCGTTGCGGCCGAAGAAGGCGCGACGCTTCGCTGTTTTGCAGCCGCTTCTCGACCCGGACAGCCTGCGCGGCGCGCGAGGTCCAGTCGAGCGCGGGAGCACCGGCGATGATGCCGTCGAAGTCCGCCGGGAAGCGTTGCGCCTCCTTCATCGCCTGGCGCCCGCCGGCCGAGCAGCCATTCCAGTAGGAGAATTTCGGAGTATCGTCGTAGTAGGCGGTGACAATCTTTTTCGACGCCGCGCTCATCTCGTGAACGGCACGCCAGCCAAAATCAATCAGCTTCGCCGGGTGCTCGAAGGCGAAGCTGGCGCTACCGCCTTCATGACCGGTGTCGGTGGAACTGACAGCGTAGCCTCGCGCAAGGCTTGCCGCCATTGCGGTGTAGCCGATCGCCCCGCTGAATGCCCCGTTGCCGACAGCCACGAACTTCCCATTCCAGCCCGACGTCGGCATCCACACTTCCATCCTGATGTCGGAGTCCTGGGTTGGCGTCAACGTGGCGGCGACGCGACAGAAAGCTGGCAGCGGACGAAAGGTGTCAGCCCGCACGGCTGCTGGCGGCGAAAACGCGCCCGCATCAACAGTCGTGGCCTGCGTAATGGTGGTATATGGCCACGCAAGCTTCGCGAGAGTCTCGCATGACGGAGCGGCGGTGAGAGAACGCCCGGACATCAGCGCCGCCGCAAGGCCGACGCACAGGGATGCGGCGGCGAGCATTCTCATATGATCTCCATCAGATCTCTGCCGACAACGATGCGTCCGTGGAAGTGCTTGCTCGCGGCATCGATCCACATTTGATCGGTGATGCTAGCATCGCCGCCAGGCACGAGATGCGAGAGAACCAGGGTCTTGACCCCTGCCGCCGCCGCAACCTTGCCGCAATCCTCGACAGCTGTGTGGCTGTCCACCAGGTGCTTCCTTAAACCCGACGCGTTGGGATTTCGCGCGAGGATCTGATCGATGGCAGGGAGCCACATGGCTTCGTGGACGAGCACGTCCGCGCCGCGAGCCAACGCCACCAGATTGTCGGACCGGGCCGTGTCGCCGGACATCACAATCGATCGATCGGCCGCATCGAAGCGATAAGCGAACGCCGGAGATACGAGCGGGTGATCGACCAGCGTCGACGTCACCTTCACGTTCTCATCGCTCATGACCAATCCGCCGCGAGTGAACTCGTGTGGATGCACGAGCGGCGCCAGCGGCATGCGCCCTTCATCGCTGATCCGAGTTCGGATGTCGTAGGCGTTCATTTCAAAAAACAGCTTCGTCATCTTCACTAACGGCGGCGGTCCCCAGGCGTCGACCCTCGTCGCCAGTCCGGTGGCCCACGCCAGCAGGATCAGGTTGCCGTAGTCGGCATTGTGATCCGAGTGCTGATGGGTGATGAAGATGTGGCGCAGCTTCAGTAGCGGTACGTCGGCCAGGACCCACTGCCGCGCGACACCGTCGCCGCAGTCGATCACATAGGGTGTGTCATTGACGATAAGCAGCGTCGCCGGCGCCGACACGGTCTGCTTTGGCGTCGGTCCGCCGCCCGTACCGAGGAGAATGAGCCGAGTGCGCGATCGCTGAGCGCGGGTACGACGCCGCACGACCGGCGCGAGGTACGCGCCCATCGCACCACGCAGCAGCTCGCGCCGGGTGACAGCAGTCATACACGCGGCCGTTTCTTGCGCGCAATCGGTTGACCCACGGCCTCATACCGGAAGCAGTCGGTCGTGTGATCGTTCACCATCCCGACCGCCTGCATGAACGCGTAGCAGATCGTCGAGCCGACGAACTTGAATCCACGCTTCAGCAGGTCACGGCTCAACGCGTCCGATTCGGCCGTCTTCGGCGGCACTTGCTTCGGCGATCGCCACCGGTTGACGCGCGGGGTTCCCCCAACAAACCGCCAGACGTACGCGTCGAAGCTGCCACATTCCTGCTGAACTGCGAGGAATGCCTTCGCGTTGCTAACCGCACTGCCGATCTTGAGCCGGTTGCGAACGATGCCAGGATCCGTCAGCAGGCGTTCCACCTGCTTCACCGTAAACTGGGCCACCACCTGCGGATCGAAACCGGCGAAGGCGCGGCGATAGGCATCCCGCTTGTTCAAAATCGTTTCCCAGCTCAGACCGGCCTGGGCACCCTCGAGCGTGAGGAACTCGAAGAAGACGCGGTCATCATGGACTGGCACGCCCCACTCGAGATCGTGATACGCGATGCCGAGCGGAGTGCGTGCCCAGGAACAACGAACCGGTTCAGGTGCGGCCGAGGGCATGTGCAGTGCGTCTTGAGCCGTTACTTGCGATTGGCGCTGACGACTTCGGCGAACTTTGCCAGCCGTTCTTCGCGGCTCATGGCCATCGCCCAGTTCCAGGCCGCCTCGTAGTCGTACAGGCCCTTGAGCGTCTTGCCGAACGCGACCTGCTTGTCGGCGAACTCTTTGCCATAGAGATCGACGTAGAGGTCGTAGAGGTAGAGGAACAGCAGACGATGTTCATCGAGTTCCTGCGGCCGGATCGTCAATTGGGCGTTCATCCGGTGACCCAGTTCGTGAACCAATGTCCCCTTCTTCTCATCCGATTTATAGCTTGCACGGAGTCTCATCGGGGCGCCGCCCCGGCCGGAGAAACTGGGCCCTTCGTAGATTTGGGCCTTGACGCCCTTTTCAGGGAACTTCAGCCTCGAGATTTGCTCCATGCCGTCGATGATCCGGTGTCCCTCCGCGGACCAGATCGCTCGATATTCATCGACTGCCGTATTGAACGCCGCCGTCTTCTCCTGCGGGCTGAACGTCATCGTCATCCGGCGGCTCTGAGCCAGAACAAGGGTCGACGTCACCACAAAGATCGGGACAACGAGCGCAAGCCTCTTCACCGTCGTGACCTCTCTTCGGAGACGCGGTCGCTATCTGTTTAATCCGCCAACCCAACCCACCCCGCGGCCCGTCACTTGCCGAATCCGCTCGGCGAGCTGGCCAGTATGGTGCTGGATGTGCCGCAGACTGACAAGCTGATGCTCGAGTTTGGACATTTTGTACCACGGGAAGCCGCTATCGGGCGAGGTGAGATCCAGGCGATCGACTGCCGCGTCGATGGTCGCCTCGCAACGCGCGCCGTAGGCTCTGACCTCGTCAATTGAATACGGAGTGAGCGCACGCGCGGCTTCTGGACCTGAGGGAAAGAAGTTGGATTTCGGACGATGGTGCTCCCATGCGACGAATGTCGACTCGGACGGCTCGAGATACAGGTGGGTGTAGAAAAGCGTGTGGTACGCGACCTGCCAGAACTGGTTGACGTATGAACCGTCGGTCCACAGCTCCGCCGGGCACGCATCGATGGCTTCGCGCAGCATCGCCAGCGACGCGTGATACTGGCTTTTGAGCGCATCGTGAAGACTCATGGTGTTCCGGCTCCTTGTTGGTGGCGAATTCCGGGAGCGATCGGCCTGATTCGTGTTGCCTTTCCGTGTGGCGGCGACTACAACTCGATGTAGACGAAGCGGGCAAGCGCCATGCCGAACGCGAAAATCGCTCCCGCGCCGAACGAGAACAAGACCGGTCTGCGTCGTCGGCGTTGCTCCCATGCATCACCCACGCGGTTCATGACGAGTCCTGTTGCGATCGGTGCCACGATCAAGCTCACACCGGGCAATAGGGAGTGTGGCGTCAATCGGTGCCCGATAATCAGTATGCTGACCGCGCCAGCGAAAGCCCCTATGAAAAAGCAGGCTCCGTACGTCCATGCCTGGCTTTCAGGACCGACTGACTTTCCTGCCTCGAACAGCCACTCCCAGCCAAGGCTAATGAAGAATTCGAAGACGACTTCACCGATGACCTGGGCGACGATCTGCAAGAGTAGTTCGAGAAGCGATTCGATCATGAGGAACCGGCACAGTTACTGAGCGCCATTCAAAACGACGACGGCGGCTGGCATCCTGCCCGTGTCGTTTGACGAACGATCTCGACCCGTCGATTTGCCGCCCGATGCTCCTCTACATCGTCGCTCCAGAGCGGCCGCGTAGCGCCACACCCAAGCGCTTGCACTCGCTCTCTGGCTACGCCGCGAGAAGCAAGCCAATCCCTCACGACTTCTGCTCTATCGATACCGAGCTCCGTCGGATTCGGCTCTCGATCGTCCGCGAACCCCTTGATCAACACCTGCAGGTCAGCATGTCGTCTCAGCTCCGACAAGACCTCTGACAAGGGTGCCATCGATCCACTCGTCAAGAACGGGACCGAAGCGTCGAACCGGATTTTTGCGCCCCGGAACGCGAGCGTCGCCTCGGCAAGCGAACGCCGTCGCACCATCTCATCGCGACGCCGGGATGGATCACTCAAGGATGGCGCAGGTTGGAATGTCAGCGGCGCAGGGCTCAGATACGCGAGGGCGTCGACGTCGTCCTCGACGTGACCGCGAGAGAAGTGCCAGCCGAGTTGACTGACATCGAGACGTCCCAGCCACGTTCCTCTGATCGAGGCGGCCGATGGAGTCGGCCATGACCCAAGCCGCAACGCAATCGAGGGCTCCATCGTGCCGACATCGACCACCGAAACGACGTGGGTCTGCCCTGGCCATCTGGCATCGAGAAGATGGATCAGGCTGTTTGGAAACACGACCCGCCGCGCGATATGTGCACCACCAACAAACACCAGCGCCTTCCGTCCCGCAGCGCGCACACGCTTCTCGACAACCCAGGCAAAATGGGCGTCGCGCCAATCGTTCATATCGTCGTCGGCCGGGCTCGTCACTCTGGCCCAATCAATCGGGGGGTCGCCGAGCAAGACTCGAAATCGCTTCGCCGCCGGCAATGTCGCGTTGACAGCACGAATGTCGGTGAGCATTTCCTCGTACATCGGCAGCGACCAGATACCATTGATCTGCGTCGTCTCCTCCCACGTTCCGCGCAACAGGTCACGCTGAACAGCGTCGCCGGCGACGTACCGGTCCACGACGCTCTGGTAGCGAGCGTTTCCGAACTCGATGACGATGTCGTTGACCTTGCCCGCGAAGCCGGGCTGACGAATCACCCGGGCGAGAAGGTTCTTCGACTCGGTGTTGCCGTGCATCTCGCTGAGCGCCACGATCGGATAGCGATCAAACGCGCGCGTGATGTACTCGGCCGCGGGCTGCGGGCTCGGGCCGCGCTCCGGACGTTCCAATCGCGGGGATGTCGTGCATCCGGCAAGACAGCAGATGCTCAGCAGGACGGAGGATCGAATCATCCGGCGCGTCCGGAACGGAACTGCTGCCGACACTCGCTCGTTCGCTCGCGTCGTTGGAAGCATGCCATCAATGCTCGATAGCGCCAGCCGAGGCGGCCCGTGATCGCACTTGCCTCCCCGGCTGACAACGGCATCCTAATAGATGTCGAGCGTCACTTTGTCGCGAGGGCGAAGTGGGGATTCTCGATCAACCCGATTGGGTTATCGAATGGATCGGTCACCGTCGCGACCTTGATGCCGTCGCCGACGTCATGTATCGGCGACACCACGGACGCGCCCGACGCCGTAAAGTGTTGGACGGCGCGCTCGATGTCGTCGACGCGCCAGTACGCCACGGATCCGCCACGACCAGCCGGATTCACGCGCGTATTCGGATCGAGTCCCAGCTCATAACCAGCGATGCTGAACCCGACATAGAACGGTTGGTCGAAGTACGGTTGCTGTTGAAACGCGGCGGAGTACCACGCCTTTGCCCGATCCAAATCCGGAACGTGATAGATGGCCGTGCCCAATCCCTTCACCATGACAAACCTCCGGCTACCGGCGAACGGTCAGGCGTGCCCAGACCGCAGACGGATCCTGCGAACGCGCTGTGCGAGTGAACGGGTCGAGGAATTCGATCGTTCGTGGGGCATCGCACACACCTTCACCGTGTGCTCGCTGATGCCTACATCCACGAACTCGGCGAGAGCGAATCGCAGGTAGGGGCCCGGCTGAAAACGATGGACCCCGCTAGGTACGCAGCCGAGAATATCACGTTCACGTGGGCCGCACATCCGCCTTAGCGCGCTTGCTCGCCGGCGCCGTTATCGGTGCCGAGACTTTTGGCGATGGGTTCTAGCCAGACGAATCGGCCGCCGCGTACACGCTGCACCGTGCGGTAACAAGAAAAGGGAGCGGCATGCCGGAAGCTTAAACCAGCCGCCGTCCTCCGAGGACACCGCGCACTCTGCTGATGACAGCGACCGCCAAAAACAACGCCCGGATCGTGTGAGTCGCGTGGTACTTCAATTGCACGGCCTTTCGCGATCCTCTATCTGGAGAACCCGATGCTCCCCGACGCCGTGTCCGTTCGCCTCGCACTCTGCTTGCTTTCGCTCAGCCTGATTGTCCCCGTTGCCGCAGCACAGCAACGCACTGATTTCGGTACGCTTTCCATACAGGTTCGTCCGCCTGACGCAGAAGTTTTTATCGACGGAGAACGTTGGACCGGATCAGGAGAGAAGGGTCCTCTTCAGGTGCAGTTATCGCCCGGCACTCACCGGGTGGAGATCCGTTCTCCCGGCCGTCAAACGTTTAGTCGCGATATCACCATCCGCTCGGAGGAAACAACGCCGCTGAACGTCGCACTGACTCAAGGGGACGCGTCAGACGCACCGCCCTCACCGCCGCCCTTCGAACATCGGCCTCCCACCGCCCAATCACCGAGTTCGTCGCCCAGCGGCATCGTCAGAACCGCCGATGAAGATGGATTCGTAATAGCGCCCGATTATCGCGTCACGGAAATCAATCACCACACGGCTCAGATGGTCGGGGCCTATGGCGGATATGTGTTCGCGAAGCAACTTCTGATTGGAGCGGGCGGATATTGGCAGGCCGACTCGACCGACGGTGCGCGCATGTTCTACACCGGTCCCGTGGTCGAGTGGCGGCTGTTCCCCGACCGCACGGTTGGTTTGAACCTGCACGGCCTCGTCGGAGGAGGCTGGCGCTACCTCGATGACGACTTCTACTATTGGCAGACCAGAAGCAACCGCTTCCTGCCGCCGCCCGGTACGCGTCCGCTGCCGCACGGATGGTACAACGACGGCTTCTTCGTCGCCGAGCCCGAGGCACAAGTTGTCGTGCGACTTGGATCATGGGCCCGCGTGCAAGGCGGCGCCGGATATCGCGCAACGTCGACCGATGGCTTGAGCGGCGCGAGCGGCAGCGTCAGCGTACAGTTCGGGCGCTGAACTGCCGCCGGCAATCGTATCGAATCCTATGATCGAACGTTCCTCTGCTGCCTCTTTGGCGTGTCCCACCCGCCGGGAGGCAGATAGTGGAACCGGATCAAGTAAATGTTCTCCCCGCGGCCGTGGCGCGCGATTGCCAGCAAGTCATCGACGCTCTCGAAACCTGATTCACGCGCTAGATCGTAGGTAATGTCCTTCAGGCTGATCTCGTCGATTGAGTCGACGATGATCTGGCCGTCGTCCATTTGATAACGATTCCCGACCTTGACGTGGGGACGCGTCCAGACTCGAACGCTGCACCTGATTCTTCCCCGCCGGATTCCTTCACGAAGCCGCTTGGTGAAGACCATCAACGAGCCAATGTCTAGGACGAAGCCACCAGGTAGAACACATCGGTGCGAATCTGGGATGGGTCGCTGTCCCACTCGCTCTTCCAGTGGCCGTAGATTTCCCATTTGGGCCCGGCAAGGCGGTGGTTCCGAGCGTTGCACCAATCGTGAACCGCCTGGTGCGCCGCGCCAAGGCCGGCGTACGGGCCGAGGTGCGTCACGGACGCAATCAGGCCGGCGGGCGTTGCCGAGCGGACGAGATCATCCTGTTCCGCGAAGGAACCGCTCAGTTCAACGCCAACCTCGAGGCGAATCGACTGGTCCCAGTAGATCGCCACGTGACGGCCGCCTCTCAGCTGTTGTGCCTTGAGCGCGTTCCAAACCAGGCCGCAGCATTGAGGGACGAGCCGTGACAATTCGTCAGCACGTGCCTGGCGCCGGACAACCGCTACTGGAATGCTGTCGCGTTGCTGAAACTGCACTACGTAGTCCGACATGCTTCTCTCCGGGAAGAACGCTCCGTTGATTCAGCGTGGGCTCAGCCGCATCTCGTTCGTTGCCACGAACCCGAGACGCTCGTACAGGCGTCGGCCGTCGGCGGAGGCGTGGAGCACGACGCGACGGATGCCACGCTCGTCAAGCGAGTCCATAAGCGCACGCATCAGCGCTTCCGCGACACCGCGTCGTCGCCAGGCTGGCTCTACGTAGACATTCAGGACGATCGCTTCTGGACCGAGCTCTAATCCGTCACTGCCGGTGCGCGGCCGCGGCAGAATCGGCCGGAGCTGCACGCCAGCTCCGCCGATGACCGAAGGCGGCGTCCCCTCATGCGGCTCCGCGACCCAAGCCAGATACTCGCCGCGTGGCAGCGCGTCGCACAGGTACGACGCGGTCGCGCGTGCCAGCGCCTCCTCCTGGTGAGATGCCAGCTGACCCATGTCGCGAAACATCGCGGCACGATGCCGTGCGATCGCGTCGATGTCGGACGTATCGGCCTTTCGCACCGCGAAGCGTGACTGCTGACGTGTCATTGTTGAAACGACGCGGACTGGGCCACTATTCCTGCTGCCGCTCGCCGAACCAGTAGCACAGGCCGTCAGGCGCGACGACGTAGAACACTCTCCACCTCGCACCACCATGCTCTTCGACCGTGAAGTCGGAGAGTTCTTTCTGGAGCCCATTGGCCTTGAACTCGGCGAACAATGACTCCAGCCCCTTCACATGAAACGCACAACCATCCTGTGACGAGTCGCCGCCATTCTCCGCCAGTCTCATCTGCACCTGGTCACGGGCCAGGACAGCCGACGGCGGCGGCGTCGCGCCGCGTGATTCGATCCGGAAACCCAGCACCTTTTCGTAGAAAGGCAGCGCCGCGGCGACGTCGGCGACGGGAAGATTCATGTTGTCGCCCTGATAGCCAAACGCCTTCTCGAGCGTTCCCTTCATCGCCCCTCCGTTTTCTCACGCCTCGGCATGTCGGCGCGAAATGACGGTGATCGCACCGTTGTTCTCCAGGATCGCGCTCTGCACTTCGTCGACGCACGCGTGACCGCTCTGTCGAAGCGCAGCATCGAGCTCGTGATGCGTGACCATCGCGTCGGCCAAGACATCCTTCAGCACGTGGCCGTTATGGATGATCAAAAGCGGTCTGCCCTCGATTAGAGCCTCGATGCGCTTGCTTTTGAAGGTCGCGTAGCCGACCAGGTAGTTGAGCGTCACGAGCGTGACCGCCGAGATCAGACCGCCGGGGAGCGAGTTGTCGCCGCCATTCATTGAGTTCTGGACGGCATTGGATAACACCAGAAGAAGGACGAGATCGAACGGCGCAAGCTGGCCGACCTGACGCTTGCCAGTCACGCGAAGGATGACGATGAGCGCCGAGTACACGACGGCGCTGCGGAGAACGAGCTCCAACCAGTGCACGGACATATTTAGCATGAGTCACCTATCGGAATGAACCATCGCGTAGGTATAACTGCCCCGACTCCGATCAATCAGCAATCAGCAATCAACATCAGCATTGCTACGACCGCTTGCCGGTCATCGGCACGAACCGCACGGGCAGCGTCGTGATCGTCTCCAAGCCTGTCGGCAGCCGCCGCAAGATTCGCAGCTGCTGATCGTCAACGCCGACCGGGATCGCCATCAAGCCGCCGATTTTCAGTTGCTCGATGAGCGCGGGAGGCACCTCGTCGGGAGCCGCGGTCACGATGATGCGATCGTAGGGCGCATGCTCCGGCCAACCGAGATAGCCATTCCCGGCGCGCACCTGGATATTTCGATAGCCGAGGTCGGTCAGCGTCGCGCGGGCCCGGTCGGCCAGCGGCTCGATGATCTCGATCGAAAATACCTCTTTCGCCAAGACGCTCAGCACGGCGGCCTGGTACCCCGACCCCGTGCCGATCTCCAGCACGCGATCGCCTGGTCCCACATCCAATGCCTGGGTCATGAACGCCACGATGTAGGGCTGGGAGATCGTTTGCCCGTTGCCGATGGGCACGGGGAAGTCCCCGTAGGCACCGCCGCGCGCGGATTCGGGAATGAACAGGTGCCGCGGGACTTTCAGCATCGCGTCAAGGACGCGCTCGCTCCGAATGTCCCGGGCCCTGAGCTGTTCGTTGACCATGCGCGTGCGGTCCTCTTGCCAGTCGCGCACGTCGGTCTGAGCCGCGCAGGTGACCGCAAGCGACGTCAACGCCAAGACGAGAAGAGCCGCGAACGAATGCCACTCGCGACACATGGTCATGATCACTCCGAGGGGCTTCGCGGCTCGGACTCCGCGACACGCCTCTAGTTTCTAGGTCGCTCCAGGAGCAGTGACCCGCGCATCGAAGAGTGGGCTCGCGATCAAGTCATGAAATCCCGGCTTGTAGCCCGCCTGCCGCACGAAGGCGGCGACGTGAGCCCAGTGCCGCAACTCGTGCGTCACGGCCTGAAGGATCATCTTGCGAGCGGTCACTATGCGGCTGTGGGTGCCAAACGACATCTCGCGCGGTGCCTCCCATTCCGAATCCGGGAACGACGCCAGCAGATCCCGCAGCGCGCGGCGGCTCTCGATCCCGAACGCAAACAGGGCCTCGACGTCGTCGGCAGCAATCGACGAGGTATCGGTTAGCGGTACCTGCAGGCAGCGCTCAACGTAACGCCTCTCTGCAGAGAATATGTGCCGAACCAGCTCGCCGACATTCCGGATGCGACCGCTGTTGTTGGGACCAAGATCGACGGACAGGGCACCCGGTCCGCTTTCGCGGAACCATCGGTGCCACTCCTCCCGTTCCCAATCAGAGTACGCCAGAAGATCGTCGAGCGTAAATGCAATCGCCATGATGGACATCGCCTCGTTATTTTCGCTTCGCTCTGGTTCGCTTTGCCGGCGGGCGCTTTTTTGAGAGTCCGCGCTTCTGGGCTGGTTGACTCTTCGCCGCTTGGCGAGACTTCTTCGCCGGTTCGACGTAGCGAATGCCGGCCGCCGACAGAGCGGCGCCGGCTACGGAATACGACAGCATCAGAATACCGCTGGCCGGCAGGAGCTTGTGGTCGGTCAGAACGAGCTTGGTCGTGCCGCCAGGGGGAAGAAGCGGGATGCCGGCTCCGAGCAGCACGGGCATCACCGCGATTTCCACCGAATCGACCACGCCCGCGTCGAGCAACGAACGGAAAAGCGATCCCCCTCCGAACAGCCAGATGTCCCGCCCCGGCTTCTCCTTGAGGGTCTTCACCACTCCACCGGGATCGTCGTTGAGGATCCGCACACCCTTGTGGGTGGTGGGTGGAAGCGATCGCGAGAAGACCACAACCTCGAGACCGGGCATCGCACCGCTCCCGCCCTGCGCGGCCGCGACCTCGTAGGTCTTGCGCCCCATTACGACGGTGTCAAATTCCTTGTAGAGCGCATTGAAGTCGATCGACGGATCCGTCACGATCCAGTCGTATTCACCGTTCGGGCCAGCGATGAACCCGTCGAGGCTCGCGGCAACCTGGTAGCGCAGGCGTCTGGACATAAGTGTCTCTTTCTCGCCCATGATCGCACCCGCTGTCCCTGACCGCAATGCAGTTCAGTGCAGTCGCCTTGTCGCCGCAATCGGTCGCCGACCTCCTTGACAAAGACTCTGCCCGACTCTATCGTCCGATCCGAGGGCCCAAATGCTGGACAGCTGGCGGCTGAACGGACGAGTGCTCGTTTCCTGCAACTGCGACTGGGGCTGCCCGTGCAACTTCAACGCACGGCCGACGACCGGCAAGTGCGAAGGCGGCTGGACGTGGCACGTCGATCAGGGTTCGGCCGGCAACGTCAAGCTCGATGACCTGAACTTTTCCGTCTACGTCAATTGGCCCGCCGCGATCCACGAGGGGAACGGCGAAGGGGTCATTCTGATCGATGACCGGGCTGATGCGTCGCAGCGATCGGCCATCGAGGTCCTGCTCGGGGGCAAAGTCGGCGGTCCGTGGGGCGTGCTTGCGTGGACGTGGCCAAAGATCCACGGTCCGCATGCCGCCTCGTACGATCTGGTGCTCGACGGCGTCAAGTCCCGTCTGAAGTGCGGTGACCACGTCGAAGTCGAAGGGACGCCGATCAAGAATCCTGTCAACGGTGCTGAGGCCTATCCGGGCGTGGTGTTGCCTCAGGGCATCATCTTCAAGAAAGCCGATTTCGGAGCGACGTCACACTTTCGCGTATCTAGCGGAATCGAGTACGACCATTCAGGCAAATACCTGGCGGTCGCGCAATTCGACTACGCGTGGCCGTAGAGACGTCAGCTCGGCCTCTTTCGTCCCACAAGCAGTGCCAGCTCGCGCCACTTCCAGTAGCAGTCGACGTCCACGAATCCGATCTCTCGAAGCCAGACCAGCTGTGTCTGGACATCCAGCAGCTTGTTGGATGGATCCTCATCGTCTGCCGTCATTCCCATCGCGTCGAGAAATCGCGCGTGGCCGTACTCAGACGCCGAAGCGATGTGTTCAAGGTTGCAGAACATGCCGCCAGGCGACAGTGCATTCCACACTTCCTGATAGAGCTGCCGCTTTCGCTCGTGCTCCACGTGGTGGATGGCGAAACTCGAGACGACGACGTCGAAGATGCCCAGCGGCGGCAGCGGTTGCTGAAGGTCGTGCGCCACGGCTTGCACTCGTCCGGTCGAGTCGAACCGCTGCCGCAGCCGTTCGAGCATGGGAGGCGAGAAATCCAGCGCGACCCCGATCGCCTCTGGTCGGGCACGAAGCACGAGATCCAGCAGTCGTCCGTCACCGGCTCCGAGATCGAGAACACGATGAACCGCCTCGGGCAATTCCTCGAGCAACACCGCCTCACCCGCCGTGCGATGTGGAACGCGGTCGGCCTTCTCGAGGTAATTCAGCACATGCTGGACGGTCTGCCACTCGCTCATGGTTTTATCAGGGGACAATCGGTTCGATAGCGCGATTCGATGATGTCTGGTGAATCAACGTTCAGCACTCACCGTCAGCATTTTCACCGTTAGATCCGCTGGAAGTTCTTCTCAATTTCCCGCCTGGTGATCCGCAGGACGACGGGGCGCCCATGCGGGCACACGCTGGAATACGCAGTCCGGCGCAACTCTTCGAGGATGTACCGCATCTTCTCCATCGTCAGCGGGTAATTCGCCTTCACCGCGGCGTGGCACGCCATGGTTGCGGCGATCCGCCGCAGCGCCTCTTCGACCCGTGACCCGCGATCGAGCCCTTCGAGATCGCTGGCAAGCGCGCGGACGGCGGCTTCGCACTCCGACGGCTCCAGCGCAGCGGGCACGGCTGACAGTCTGACGCTGTCACCCCCGAACTCCTCGATCTCCAGGCCGAACTTTTCGAGCGTCGCCGCGTGTGGGATGAGCGCCTGGCGCTCGCCAGGGGACATCTCGATCAGCAACGGCGTGAGCAGACGCTGACTCTCGAGCGTCCCTGACGTCAACCGTTCCATCACCTGCTCGAACAACACGCGCTCGTGCGCGACGTGCTGGTCGATGATCGCAATCCCCTCGTCGTCGATCGCAATGATGAACGTATCCCTGAACTGGCCGAGCGGGATCATCGGTCTAATCCCGGGTTCCACCGGGTTCTGCTGGGTGCCGCCGGGTTCTACAAGGCTCTGCAGGGTTCGTTCAAGTTCTGCGGGGTTCGCGGTCGCCGGCTCCATGAGATTGCGCCACGGACCCAGCGGCTCAGAACTCCACCGGTTCCCGACGGTGGCACCCGCCAGCACGCCGGGGATCGTCATCGGTCTCGGCTCCAACGGTGCCGGCGCGAACGGGGTGAACTGAAGCTCGGGGGATCGGCCCTGTCCGAGTGCCTCGCCGAGTGCCCGCCGCAGCACTTCGTGCACCAGCGACTGCTCGAGAAAGCGGACTTCCGCCTTCGTCGGGTGGACGTTGACGTCGACGCGGTCCGCCGGAATCTTGATGAACAGGTGGACCTCGGGGCTGCGTTCCTTGATCGTGGCGACGCTGTAAGCTTCCGAGATCGCATGCGCGATGGTGCGATCCTTGACGATGCGGCGATTGACGAAGATGTTCTGGGCACCGCGGACCGGACCCTGGTCACCGAGGGCTGCAACGTAGCCGTGGATCTGCAGCCCGGCCGCTTCCTTGCGTAGTTCGATGAGATCGAGGCGTTCACCGAACAACTGAAAGAACCGTTCGCCGAGCCCGTTCGCTGGCGGGCATTCGAGCGACTTGCGACCAGCGCTCGTCAGCGAGAATCCGACCTCGGGATATCCGAGCGCCATCTGCGTGACGAGACGCGAGATCTGCGCCGACTCCGCGGTGTCGGACTTCAGAAACTTCCGCCGGGCCGGCAGGTTGTAGAAGAGATCGCTGACTTCGATCGACGTCCCTTCCGGGGCGCCGACTTCTCGCTCCGACGCGACCGTGCCGCCGTTGACACGAATCTCGGTGCCGCACTCAGTGCCGCGCGCGCGTGTGCGCAGCACGAAATGCGAAACCGATGCAATGCTCGGGAGGGCCTCGCCGCGAAACCCGAGCGTTCGAATCGCTCCCAGATCCTCGGGACTCGCAATCTTGCTCGTCGCGTGACGCTCGATCGCAAGCCGGGCGTCTTCCGGCTCCATCCCTTCCCCATCGTCTTCGACACGGAGCAGCTTCTTCCCGCCCAGCTCGATCGTGATGGCGATGCGCGTCGCGCACGCATCGAGCGAGTTCTCGATCAGTTCCTTGACGACGGAGGCGGGGCGTTCGACGACTTCGCCAGCGGCGATTTGATTCGCAAGGTGAAGAGGAAGTCTGTGGATGCGAGGCATGGTGGTAATGTCAGATCCACCTTCTTCGCCGAAAATACGCCAGCATCGCTCCCGACATCGCAAACATGATGCCCAGTATCCACCAGAATTGTGCGTGCTCGCCGCCGGGGAAGTGCGGGAGCGGCACGTTCATCCCGTACATTCCGGTGAAGACCGTCAAGGGCATGAACAGTGTTGCGATGATCGTCAGCACCTTCATCACCTGGTTGAGCTGATTCGAGACGGCTGACAGGTGGGCGTCGAGGATGCTCGTGATCCGATCCTGGAAGAACATTGCCTCGTCCGAGAGCCGGACGAGATGGTCGTAGATGTCACGGAAGCCGTAGGCGAGCTGCTCCGTAATCAACGGGAACTCACGCCGAGCCAGCCGTCCAATCACATCGCGCTGCGGCAGCACAATCTGACGCAGCGACGAAATATCCCGCTTGAAATTGAGAATCCGCCTGGCGAGTTGCGTGTTCGGTTTCTCGAACACTTCCTCTTCGAGTTCGTCGAGCCGTTCCGAGAGCTTGTCGACTTCGGGGCGGTAGTTGTCCACCATCGTGTCGACAATGCGGTAGAACAACATCCCCGGCCCCTCGCCAAGAACGCGCGAGTCGCGGGTGCAGAACGTGCCGACCTTGCCGATCGAACGCGATACCCCCGGATGAATGGTCACGAGATATTGCGCGCCGAGGAAGAAGTCGATGTCCTTGGTCGTGAAACAGTGTTCGGAGGCCTGGAAATCGATGCCGTGCAGGATGATATAGAGGTAATCGCCGTAGGATTCGATCTTCGGATGGTGCAGCTCGCTGAGGGCGTCTTCGATCGCCAGCTCGTGAAAGTGGAAGACGTCAGTGAGGATCTTTCCTTCCTCCGGGGTTGGCTGATCCAGATCCACCCAGACCGACACGCCGCTTCCAGGTTTGATCCAGGCAGGGTCCACCCGATCGACCGTCTGAGTGGACCCGCCTTCGTGCTTGAAGATCCTGATCAATCCTCGACCTTGGCCGCGAGCGCCGCCTGCGCGGCAGCCAGCCGTGCGACCGGCACCCGGTACGGCGAGCAGCTGACGTAGTCGAGCCCGACCTTCTCGAAGAAGTGAATCGACGACGGATCGCCGCCGTGCTCGCCGCAGATCCCGAGCTTCAAATTGGCGCGGGCGCCGCGCCCCTTCTTCACGGCAATCTCGACCAGCTGACCGACGCCGGTCGCGTCGATCGATGCGAACGGGTTCTTCTTCACGATCTCGAGCTCCTGATAGTGCGGCAGGAACGAGCCCGAGTCGTCGCGCGACATGCCGAGGCCGGTCTGCGTTAGGTCGTTCGTGCCGAAGCTGAAGAACTCGGCCGTCTGGGCGATCTCGTCAGCGGTCAAAGCGCCGCGCGGGATCTCGATCATGGTGCCGACCATGTAGGACAGCTTCACCTTCTTCTCGGCCTCGACTTCACGCGCCGCCTGGTGGACGACGTCAATCTGCAGGTCGAATTCCTTCTTGAATCCCACCAGCGGGATCATGATCTCCGGCCGAACCTTGATGCCTTCCTTCTGGACGATCGCCGCGGCTTCGAACACAGCACGCGCCTGCATCGCCGAGATCTCGGGGTAGCCGATGCCGAGACGGCATCCGCGGAAGCCGAGCATCGGGTTGAACTCGTGCAATTGCTCGACGCGCTGATGGATCCGCGCCGCCGGCACGCCGATCTTCTTGCCCAGCTCTTCCTGCTGCTCCTTGGTATGTGGCAGGAACTCGTGAAGCGGCGGATCGAGGAAACGAATCGTCGCCGGGTAGCCCTTCAGCGCGCGGAAGATGCCCGCGAAGTCCTCGCGCTGATACGGCAGCAGCTTGGCAAGCGCAGCCTTCCGCTCCTCGACCGTCTCGGCGAGGATCATCTCGCGCATCGCGTCGATGCGGTCCCCCTCGAAGAACATGTGTTCCGTGCGCGTCAGGCCGATGCCGACCGCGCCGAACGCGACCGCATTGGCCGCCTGCTCTGGCGTGTCGGCATTCGTCCGGACGTTCATCCGCGTCGCGTCCGAACACCACTTCATCAACTGCTGGAAGCTCTTGAACTTCTCGGTCTTCTTGGCGGCTTCATTGCCGTCGATCAGGCCGGCGACAATTTCCGATGGCGCCGTCTTGACCTGGCCGGCGAAGACCTTGCCAACGGTGCCATCGATCGACATCCAGTCGCCTTCCTTGAACGTCTGCTTGTCGACCTTCACCGTGCGCGCCTGGTAGTCGACTTCGACGGCCGCCGCACCGCAGACGCACACCTTGCCCATCTGCCGCGCAACCAGTGCGGCGTGTGACGAGACGCCCCCGCGTGCGGTCAGGATGCCTTCGGCCGCAATCATGCCGCGCAGATCTTCGGGAGACGTTTCGATGCGGACCAGGAGCACCTTCTCGCCCTTTTCCGCCGCGGTGACTGCGCGCTCGGCATTCAAGTAGATCTTGCCGGACGCGGCGCCCGGGCCCGCTGGGAGCCCTGTCGCGATCGCTTTCGCCTTGGCGACTTCGGCCGCGTCGAACACCGGCGCCAGCAACTGCTCGAGCTGGTCGGCCGGATTGCGCTGGATTGCCACCTTCCAGTCGATCAACTTTTCCTTCTGCATGTCGATCGAGATCTTCAGCGCCGCCATCGCCGTTCGCTTGCCGTTGCGCGTCTGCAGCATGTAGACGACGCCGTCCTCGATGGTGAACTCGAAGTCCTGCATGTCCTTGAAATGCTTTTCGAGCGTCTGGCGGATGCGCTCGAGCTCGGCGTACGCCTTCGGCATTTCCTTCTTCAGCTGCGCTACCGGCTCCGGCGTCCGGACGCCGGCGACGACATCCTCACCCTGCGCGTTGATCAGGAACTCGCCGTAGAACTCCTTCACGCCGTTCGCCGGGTTGCGCGTGAACGCGACGCCCGATCCCGATTCGTCGCCGGTGTTCCCGTAAACCATCGCCTGCACGTTGACGGCGGTGCCCCACTCCGATGGGATGTTGTACTTGCGCCGATACACGATCGCGCGGTCGTTCATCCACGAGCCGAACACCGCACCCACGGCACCCAGCAGCTGGTCCCACGGCGAATCCGGAAACTGTTTGCCGGCGCGCTCCTTGACGAGCTTCTTGAAGCGCACAACCAGCTCTTTCAGGTCGTCCACGGTCAGCTTCGTGTCCTCGATGTCCTGGTGGTGACGCTCGTGCTTGAGGCCCTCGATCACCACCTCGAATGGCTCGTGGTCCTCTCCCGCAGCCTTCTGCACGCCGAGGACGACGTCGCCGTACATCTGGACGAAGCGGCGATAGCAGTCCCACGCGAATCGCGGGTTGCTGGTCTTTGCCGCCAGCGCTTCGACGGTTTGATCGTTCAGGCCGAGATTGAGGATGGTGTCCATCATGCCCGGCATCGAGTCGCGTGCACCCGAGCGCACGGAGACGAGCAACGGGTTCTTCAAGTCGCCGAACTTCTTGCCGGTCTGCTGTTCAATCGAAGCGACGCCGGCCTCCATCTGCCCGCGCAGTGCCGGCGGGTACGACCGCTTGTTGTCATAGTAGTAGGTGCAAACCTCGGTCGTAATCGTGAACCCTGGCGGGACGGGCAACCCGATGCGGCACATCTCGGCGAGGTTCGCGCCCTTGCCGCCAAGCAACGGCTTCATCGATCCGTTGCCGTCGGTCTTGCGGCCGAACAAGTACACGTACTTCGCGTTCTTCGCAGTTCGCGATTCGTCCCTCGACTTCGCTCGGGACGGCCCTGAGCTTGTCGAAGCGTCGCGGTTCGCGGTTCGCGCTTTACTTACAGTCCGCAGCGCCGCGGCCCTGTTCGTCTTCGGTGTCGATTTGCGTCCGAGCTTCTTCGCCATTTCGATTACCTACTCCGTTTGCGGAACGATTTCTGAAATGTCCGCGAGGTTCAGAATGAGGTCGCGCAGATCCGCCATGAGCGTCAGCCGCGCGTTTCTCACCCGCACGTCGTCTGCCATCACGAACACCTCGGTAAAGAACCGGTCGACGGCCGCGCGAAGGCCGGCGATTTCAACAAAGGCGCCCCGATAGTCGCTGCGTGTGGCGGCGGCTTCGATCCGAGGGCGCCGGGCATCGAGCTCCTCGAGCAGCGCGCGTTCCGCGGGTTCGGTGATCGCGCTCCGATCCAGCGGCGCCTCGCCACGAAGTTCCCTGGCGATGTTTTTGACGCGCTTGAACAGCACGGCGAGCGCCTGGAAGTCGTCCGACCCGCGCATCCCCTGGATAGCCTCGGCGATCCGGCGAGCGCGAAGTGGACTGACGTCACCGCCCGGCGTCGCCGCCCGCACGACCTCGACGCCAAATCCCCGCTGTTCCAGCGCGAAGCGAACGCGTTCGGTCGCAAAGGCGAGCGCCGCGTCTGCAGCCTGTCCGGTCCAGCCATCGTTGGAGCCGGCCTGTGAGGCCGCGCGGCCGAGGATCTCGCCGAGCCGGACTTCGCGATCGATCCCGGTCAGCTGAGGCAGATCCATGAGAATTCGGACCACGCCCTGCATCTGACGGCGAAGGCCGAACGGATCACGCGATCCGGTTGCCCGCTCTCCCGCCTTCGAAAGCGCCACGAACGTGTCGGCCTTGTCAGCCAGCGAAACCGCCGCCCACGCCACCGCCGCTGCGCCCAGCTGCTCGCGCGAGGGCGGCGCGTCGGCCTCGACCCCAATCGGCAGGTACTGGTAATAGATGGCCTTCCACACCTGCTCCGGCAGTCCCTCCTGCCGGGCGTAGATCCCACCGATCGTACCCTGAAGTTCGGTGAATTCGAAAACCATGTCGGTCGTCAAATCCGCCTTGGCGAGGCGACCGGCAGTCGCCGCATGAGAGGCTTGGGCCGGGCTTCCGAGCGGCTCGCTGGCAATCCACTCCGCCAGCGACGAAATCCGCTCCGCCTTGTCGCGATAGCTCCCGGCTTTCTTGTGGAAGAGCAGCGTGTGCAGCCGATCGAGCCTCGATTCGAGGCGCGCCTCGCGATCCGATTCCCAGAAAAACTTCGCGTCGCGCAGCCGCGCCGTAACCACCCGCTCCGCGTTCTTCGCGATCAGCCGTTCGTCGGACGGCTGAGTGTTGACGACCGCGAGAAACGCTTCCTTCAGCTCGCCCGTCGCCGTCACGACCGGAAAGTAATGCTGATGATGCACGAGCGTCGTCGTCAGCACTTCTTGGGGGAGGTCGAGAAACGTGCGGTCGTAGAATCCCGCCACGACGCCCGGATACTCGACAAGATCGGCAACCTCCTCGATCAGCACCGCGTGTTCCTTCAGGTGGACGCGGCCGCCAAGACGACGAGCGTGCGATTCGAGCTCCCGCGCGATACGATCGCGGCGCTCGTCGTGGCTGAGCACGACGAAGTGTTCGGAAAGCCGGGCCTCGTACTCGTCGAAGCTGCGAACCTTGATCGACCGGCCCGCCCGGCCGCTGGTTGCGAGAAATCGATGACCGTAGGTCAGCGCGCCGGACTCGACATCGAGCACCTGCGAGCCCGCCGCGTTCGCGGCCCGACCAATCGTGAACGGTACGACCCGTCCGCCATACAGAAACAACAGCCAGCGGATCGGGCGGCCGAACAACAGCTCGCCGCGGCCGTCATCGAGCTTCGCATCCCAGTGCATCTGCTTGGGGAACGACAGATCCCTCAGCACGCCACTCAGAAGCTCGGGCAACGCGTCAACGGCGCTCTTCCCGCGCTGCCGCCGGTGGTAGGCGAGGTACTCGCCTTTTGGCGTGGTGACGCGGGACAATTCCTCGAAAGGCACGCCCTGCTTCCTGGCAAAGCCGAGCGCCGCGGGTGTCGGCTGGCCATCCGGTCCGAACGCCGCTGTCACCGGCGGACCGCTGACCGTTTCCTCGAGATCCTCCTGACGCTCGGCAATCTTCGCAACACGAACCGTCAGCCGCCGCGGCGTGCTGAAGCTCTCGACCGGCGCCATCGGCGCGATCCGGAGTTCATTCAGCCGCGCCGTCAGCCGCTCGCCAAGCTGCCGCGTCAACGGCGGCATCCAGGCCGCCGGAAGTTCCTCGACACCGATTTCAATCAGGAGTTCTCTGTCCATCAGTCCAATTGGTGAATTGGTGAATTTGGTGAGCTGGTGAAGTGGGCTTCGCATGCGCTACCGCGCGTGCTGTTAGAGCGCGGCGGTAGCCGCGTAATGCAGAATTCACCAATTCACCAATTCACCAACTGCCCGCCTCACGCCTCCGCCTTCTCCCCCACCCAGTGTTTGGCGATCGCAATGGCAAGTTGCCGGACACGAAGGATATACGCCGTGCGTTCGGTCACCCCGATCCCACCGCTTGCATCGAGCAGGTTGAACATGTGCGAGCATTTCAGGCAGTAGTCGAGCGCCGGAAGCACCAGATCGCTGCGGAGCAGGATCTGCGCGAGCCCGTAATACTTGTCGAACAAATCCCGGTGCAGCGCGTGGAACTCCGCGGCGGGCATGTCCACCTGGCCAAAGGCGTACTTCGATTGCTCGACTTCGTCTCTATGCCGCACGTCGCGGTATTTCACCCCCGACGCCCACTCGACGTCGAACACGTTGTCAACGTCCTGAAGCGCCATCGTGAGTCGTTCGATTCCGTAGGTCAGTTCGACGGAAATCGGAGAGAGATCAATGCCGCCTGCCTGTTGAAAGTACGTGAACTGGGTAATCTCCTGACCGTCGAACAGCACTTGCCAGCCGATGCCCCAGGCCCCCAGGGTCGGTGATTCCCAGTTGTCCTCTTCGAACCTGACGTCGTGCGCCCGCAGATCGATCCCGCACGCCTCCAGGCTCTGCAGGTACAGCTGCTGCACGTCGTCAGGGGCTGGCTTGAGGATGACTTGAAACTGCTGGTGCTTGAACAACCGGTTTGGATTCTCGCCGAACCGACCGTCGGCCGGACGACGCGAGGGCTGGACGTAGGCGACACTCCAGGGCGACGGCCCGAGCACGCGTAGAAACGTCTCGGGATGCATCGTGCCGGCGCCCATTTCGATGTCGAGCGGCTGCTGAAGCAGGCAGCCCCGGGAGGCCCAGAATTCCGAGAGTTTGAAGATGAGCTGCTGAAGAGTGACCATTCGATTCACCGGACGTGGCGCAGTTCGCGCAGCACCCGGGCTGATTTCAATTCCTTTTCAAGATGAAGGTTCAGCAGTCGCCGATGCGCTGTTTCGAGCTCACGCGACGCGCGCGGCTCGAGCGGCAGCGTTTCCAGGCGATCCGGGGCGATCGCCCCGGCCGCTTTCAGAAATCTCAATGCGTCCACACCCACTCGAGTTCCGCCCGCCGGCGCGCAGGCCGTGCAGACGAACAGATCGTCGCGCGGCGGCATCACCGCGCCCGCCAGCAGAGGCTCTCCGCATCCCGGACACGAAACCAGTGACGGATAGACTCCTTGCAGCCGCAGCAGCCAGAACTCGAAATACCGCGCGAGCGGATCGACCGGCGCACCAGCCGCAATGGCCTCGGTAACGGCAGCTCCGAGTCGGAAGAGCCGTTCGTCTGCGTGCGCTTCCGGAGCCCACTCGTCAATGAGCTCGGCAAAATACCCGACATGCCCGAGCGCTTCTGTGCTCGACCCTGAAAGCGGCGAACGCGTCGGCTCCACATAGTTGATGCGGACCAGCTCCCGCTGCTCGCGCTCGTAGTACGCCACCCCCGCACACGTCATCGGTTCCAGCGCGCCCATAAACCGCGACCGCACCCGGCGCGCACCCTTGGCCACCCCACGCTTCTTTCCCCGGTCGCGGGTCAGAAAGACGACGATGCGATCCACCTCGCCCAGCTTGTAGGTGCGCAGAATCAGCGCTTCGGAGGTGAAAACCGGCATGCAAAATCAGCAATCGTCAGATCGTCCATCGACAATCCGCAATCAAAAATCCCCAATCCGCAGTCCCAAATCCGCAATCATTCTACCCCGACTGATGCAGGTATCTGAGGAACACCTGGGCAAGGCCCAGGAACGACAGGAAGCCAAACACATCGGTCAGTGTCGTGATGAAAACCGACGACGCGAGCGCGGGATCGACCTTCAGGGCCCGCAGCATCAGCGGAATCAGCGTGCCGGCGGTGGCGGCGACGAACATGTTGATGATCATCGCCATGGCGAGAATTCCGCCGAGCATGGGGTCGCTGCTGAAGAGCCAGGCGACGAGGGCACCGATCACCCCGCACGCGACGCCATTGCCGACGCCAACGGCGGCTTCTTTCAACAGGGCCTTGCGGCTGTTGCTCCATGTGAGTTCGCCCAATGCGATGCCACGGACGATTACGGTGAGTGTCTGGGTTGCTGCGTTGCCGCCCATTCCGGCCACGACCGGCATATAGATGGCGAGCGCGACCACGCGGTCAATCGTGCCCTTGAACAATCCGACGACCGACGCTGCGAGAAACGCGGTCGCGAGATTGACCATCAACCACGGCAGGCGCTTGCGCAGCGACTCGCTTGCCCGCGAGAAGACACGGTCGTCGCTGGCCACGCCCGCGAGGCGGTAGACGTCCTCGGTCGCTTCGTCCTTGATGACGTCGATGACGTCGTCCACGGTAATCACACCGACGAGCTTGTTTTCCTCGTCAACGACCGGGATCGCCAGCAGGTTGTACGAGGCGACAAGCCTGGCGACCTCCTCTTGGTCCATGTCGGCGCGGACGCTGATGAGATCGGTCGTCATGATGCGCTTGAGCGGCGTCTCGGGCGAGACGAGCAGCAGCCGCCGCAACGACACGACGCCGACAAGATGGCGGCGCGCATCGATCACGTAGAGGTAGAACACGACCTCGACGTCCCGTGAACCCTGCAATGCGGTGATCGCTTCGCTCGCGGTCATGTCTTCCGCAAGCGCGAACACCTTCGGGTTCATGATGCGGCCGGCGGTCTGCTCGGCGTACTCGAGGAGATCGCCGACGTCGCCTCCGGCCGGACGCTTCTGCAGGAGCTCGAGGACGGTGGTCGACAGCTCGTCCGGCAGGTAATCGATCAGCGCGGCGGCATCATCAGACGGCAGCTCCTGCGTGAGCTTGACGATCTCTTCCGCCGATCGGTCGCGCAGAAGCGCAGCGCCGGCTTCGGGGCCGAGTTCGCTCAAGGCTTCCATTGCCAGCCTGCTGTTGCGCTCGGCGAGAAGCGTGAATGCCGATTGCCGTTCCTTGTCGGGAAGCTCGGAAAAGACCTGGGCGAGGTCGGCAGGATACTGTTTCTGCAGGAGATTGACGAGGTTGGCCGTGGCCCCCATGCGCATGAGGCGCTTCACGGAGTCGAGCACGACATCGAGCTTGCGCTGGGGCATAAGTCCGGTCCAAACCTATGAGTGAGAACCACTCAATCTATCAGTTTCTCGGCCGGGGCTGTACAAAAAACGGCCACGATGGCAGGAGCACGCCATCGTGGCCAAACTCGCGATTCGCGGTTCGCCATTCGCGAGGGGGCTGGAACGGCCCTGTGGCAGGGCCGTCGGCACTCTCGCGGAACGATCGGAACCTACTGTTCCTTCATCTGCGGCCGAATGCCGGACTCCTTCAACGTGTAGTCCGGCGGAACGGTGAAGAGCGACCGATCTGGCTCAGCCCGCACGATCGACTGGAGCCGATAGACCGTCTCGCCAACTCGCGGGTCACTATGTTTCGTCATCACGAGCACACCCAGATCGGATGAGAACCACTGCTCGACAACCGCCTTAATCGGCTGCAGGTTGCCGATCGCGCCCGCGGGAATCGTCGTCGTCGTCCGCGAGCCGGTTGCCGGGACGCCTTCGATGTTCTGGGTCCCGAGTTCCTCGCGCGACGTCGAGCCTGCCGCGGTCCGTTCGACGGCTATCTTCTCTGCCACTCGCTCCGCAGTTGGTGCTGGAGGCGGTGGAGGTGGCGGGTCGGGTAGTACTTCCCTCACCCTGGCCACTGCCTCGATCTTCTCCTTCGTCTGTGCTTCGACTGTCGTCGCACCGGCTGCCCCTTGAGGGACCCGCTCCCTCATCACGTCCGCACCCGTTCCTCGGCCGTCCGGCATCACGATGCGGACCCCGTCGCGGTAGGCCGTTCGTGACGCCGGATTCAGCACGTAAGTCAGATGCGCGACCGGATCGACGATCGACACGCTCACGACTGTGCCCGCGTCGTTCATCTCTTCGCGACGTGTGCGTCCCTCGCCATCGCGATACACACGGGTCACCGACTTTCGATTGATCCGGTTGCCATCGGCAAGGAGCTGCGTCGATTCGGTGACCGCCTCGGCAGAGTAAGGAGCGTTCGCTGTGATTCTTCCTTCGACCGCCGTCCGCGCGCGGACGTCGCCGACTATCTTCTGCTGGATCGCCTCCGCCAGCAGTTTCTGTCGAACCAGCCCGGCGGCTTCCGAGTCCGGCCCCACAGTGCCTGTCTGAGCCGCCGCCGGCGCTGCGACGATCAGCACGAACAAAACCGTCCACACTCTATTCATTGCGTACTCCTTGAACTCGCGGCCACGAGACGGATCGCGCGGGCGAAACCATCCTGGCCGATCAGGACATCAGCTTCGACAGGTCCCATCCCTGGTCCAGCCGAGATGTCGATTCCGTAAGTCGGCAGCGACGCAACCGGGATATCCATCCTGACGATCTCGCCGCTCTCGAACGCCGGGAGCCCGGCGCTCCATGGCAGGTCGACAAAACCGGAAGGCGTCACGACGTTGGTCTTCGGCCGTCTCCTGGTTGGACTCGCCGAATGAGCGGTGGCCATTTCGACTGAAGATGACCGATCGATCGGTGGGCCCACCGTTGGCGGCACCGCCGGAGATTCAGCGGCCGTCGGCGGGGTCGCCTGGTGTCCGACATTCACCCGCGGTTGACCCGTCCACCGCAGATACGCGACGCACGCAACCAGGAGAATTGCCGCCGCTGCCGACACCCATGGACGCCAGCTCGCGATGATTGGCTTTCTGGTGGCGCGCAGATGCCAACCAGCGGTCTTCATCGGAGCCGACGGAATCACCGCGGCGTCGTGAGCGGCAAACGCATCGAGCAGCTGCCGCTCGATCCTTGCCGCGCTCTCGGGAGGCATCATGGTCTCCCGCGCCAGCGTGTCCATCGCTCGCCGGTATTCTTCGCCGTTCATGCGAGACACCTCGTTCCCCTCTTTGTGACCGGCTGACCGCGTGTCAATCGCGCACGCATCTTGGCTTCGAGCAACGCGCGCCCCCGATGCAACCTCGATCGAACCGTGCCCACCGCGCACTCGAGCACCGACGCCGCTTCGTCATAACTCAGATCCTGCAGGTCGCACAGGACCACGACCTCTCGATACCGGAGCGGCAGGCTCAGCACGGCTTGGCGAAGCGCCTCGATCTGCTCTGCGTTCGACAGATCGCCAAGCGGATCCGGACGAACGACTGCGGCCGGCTCTGTCCGATCGGGGTGATCAGACAGTTGAACCGTGCGCCGATCGCGATCGCGCTTTCGGCGTGCATGGTTGCGCGCGATCCCGCAGAGCCAAGCCGTGACCGTCGCGCGCCCGGACTCGAATCGGGCTGCATCACGCATGACCGCCAGAAACACGTCCTGCGTCACATCCTCGGCCGCCGTGGCCGACCCCGTCATCAGCAAGGCGATGCGATAGACGTCGCCGTGGCGCCGGCGAAACAGCGCGGCAAACGCGAGGGCGTCACCGCCGGCCACTCGCGCGACCAGCTCGTCGTCCGACGCGCCGTCCGGCAGAGGCTCGTTGCTCATGCGAAGGCGTTGCCGCTCACATTGTGTATTCAGCTGGAGGGGGCAGAAAGTTCCAGGAAGGTGGATGGTCCGTTAGCGATTGTTGGTCGAGAATCCGACCAGATATTCGTTCCCACCGCGAAGTGTCGCCCGAACGGTGCCATCGGCGTTGAGTCGGAGGGGTATGGCTTCTCCACGAAGCCTTATCGTCGCCACCTGCTGCCCTGTGGGCGGCCGGATCACTTGCTCGCCGTCGACATCCGGTCGTAATCGAACCTCGATTGCCTTCCCTCCATCCCACCGGATATCAACACCAACGGCCCCGCGAGCGCGAAGGCCCCCGACGAAGCCCGACGGCCACGCCGACGGGAGGGATGGCAGGATGGCGATCTCTCCCGCGTGGGACTGCAGCAGCATCTCGACAATGCCAGCCGTCCCGCCGAAGTTCCCGTCAATCTGAAACGGCGGATGGCTGTCGAGCATGTTGGGCTGGGTCGAATTGCCCAGGAGCGTGACGAAGTTCTGGTGCGCCTTGTCCCCCTCCTCGAGGCGTGCCCAGAAGTTCACGATCCAGGCACGGCTCCAGCCGGTACCGCCACCTCCGGCGGCTAATCGACGCTCCAGGGTGATCCGAGCCGCATGTGCGAGTTCGGGCGTGCCGCGCGGCGTGATCTGGTTGCCCGGGTGCAAGGCGAACAGATGCGAGATGTGACGATGACCAGGGTCCCGCTCGTCGTAATCCTCGCGCCACTCCTGCAACTGTCCAAACCGTCCAATCTTTAGCGGCGGCAGCTTGCTCCGCGCCTCTTGCACGCGCGATCGGAATTCTGAATCGACGTCAAGAATCTCGCTGGCCTGAATCGTCCGGCCGAAAAGCGCGTCAGCGATTTCGGTGTCCATGTACGGCCCCATCGCCAGCGACGCTGCGGTGCCGTCAGGTAGCTTGTATTGGTTCTCCGGAGAGATAGATGGGCCGGTCACGAGCTTGCCATCGCGATCGGGAACCATGTAGTCGAGAAGGAACTCCGTAGCTTCCTTCAGCACCGGGTAGGCGCGCGCACGCAGGAACTCGCGATCGCGGGTGAAATCGTAGTGATCCCAGAAGTGCAACGACAGCCATGCGCCGCCCATTGGCCAGATGCCGGACCTGACGCCATCGATCGGAGCGGCGTGCCCCCAGCCGTCCGTATTGTGATGGATGACGAAACCACGGGCGCCGTACATCGTCTTTGCCACCTGCCGTCCGGCCTGGCGCGAGTTGTCGACGAGATCGAAGAGCGGGCCCTGGAGATCCGACAGGCTCGTGGTCTCGGCCGGCCAGTAGTTCATCTCGGTGTTGATGTTGATCGTGTACTTGCTGTCCCACGACGGCGCGAGCGAGTCATTCCATTTCCCCTGGAGGTTCGCCGCCAGGCTCCCGGGACGGCTGCTCGAGATCAGCAAGTACCGGCCGAACTGAAAGTAGAGTGCTTCCAGCGCGAAGTCGGTTCCGCCTGCCTTGACGCGCGCGAGTCGTTCGTTGGTAGGCAAATCCGGGGCGCTGGCGTTCAACTGAAACTCGGCGCGTTTCGAGAAGCGCTGATAGTCCGCCACGTGGGCGGCACGGATCTGTTCGTAGTGCCGATCGGCGGCCACCGCCAGCGCGCGCTTTGCCGCCTGCAAGGGCTCGCGTTCGCGCATCGTTGTTGCCGCAGCCAATACCAGCGTGGCGGAGTTAGCTGCGTCCACGATCACTGATGCGCCGTCCGTGCGTGTGCGTCCGCCCTCGGCAGAAACCTGTGTCACACCGGCAAAGCGCACGCCGGTCTTCGGCTCGTCTGCATGACGCTCCGAAGCCGGAAGTGCCTGTCCCTCGACAATCGCAAAGTTGGGGTCTTCGGCGCGACCGGTCGCATCGCGTTCTCTCGACATCGAAGCCGTCAACCCGATTGAGCCGGGCCGATCGGCACTGACTCGAATAACGATGACGTGATCGACAGCAGTCGCGAACACTTCCCGGGTGTAGAGAACGCCTCCGGCACGAAATCGTACGCGCGCGATGGCGTCATCGAGGCTCAACTCGCGGCGGTACTCGGATGGCTCCCCGTCAATTTGAAAGTGGATCGAGAGATCGCCCAGCGTCTGGTACGGCGGCATCCGGCGCGGAACCGAGATGATCGTCTTGTCGGCGATGGCTTCGGCTTCGGCAGGCTTTCCGGCAAACAGCAGCCGCCGGATCTCCGGGATCGACGCCGCCGCGCTCGGGTTGACGCGATCGAGTTTTTGCCCGGCCCAGACGGTATCCTCGTTGAGTTGCAGCCGCTCGTCGCGTACGCCGCCAAATACCATGGCGGCAAGCCGACCGTTGCCGACCGGCAGCGCCTCATTCCAATTCGCGGCCGGCGTGCGATACCACAGAACATTTGGCGACGGCACGTCCTGCGCACGCGGTTCAGCCGACCCGCCCAGCGCCAAGCCTGCGATCGCGGTTATTGCCAGGAGAGTCCTGCGCATGGCGCTCAACGCTTTCGTGACTTCGTTTTCGCCGGGCCGAAGCGATGCGGCACCGACGATGGTCGACGTGGCTTGCCTTTCGCGCCGCTGAAGCGGCGCGCGACGGAAGTCTTCGTCACTGTCTTCGGTACACCAATCTCATCGAGAACGCGGTCGTTGTCGCGCCACTGCGAATTGACCTTTACGCGCAGATCGAGAAACACGCGGGTGCCGAAGAACGACTCGAGATCGTGACGCGCTTCCGTCCCGATTCTCTTGATCATCGCTCCGCCGCGCCCAATGACGATCGGCTTCTGGGATTCTGTCTCGACGAAGATCGTGCAGAACAGCCGCAGCAGTCGGTCGCGATCCTCTTCGTTGAACTCGTCGACGACGACGGCGGTCGAGAAAGGCAGCTCGTCGCGGGTGTGCTGCAGGACCTTCTCGCGAACGGTCTCCGCCACCAGCACCCGCTCCGGCTGGTCGGTCAGGTAGTCGTCTGGATATCCCGGCTCCCCTTCCGGCAACTGATCGAGCAGCACCCGCTCGAGCCGATCGACACCATCACCGGTGGTGGCCGATACCGGCACGATTGCGGCGAAGTCGTGCCACTGACGGGCACGATCGATCAGCGGCAGCAGCTTCGCCTTGCCAATGAGATCGATCTTGTTGAGCACGAGCACGGCTGGCGTGCGCACGTCCTTCAGCAGTCCGGACACGTATTCGTCCCCGTGACCCGGCCTCGTCGACGCGTCGAAGACGAGCGCGATCACGTCGACCTCGCGAAACGTGTCGACCGCCGCATCGACCATCCGCACGTTGAGGCGATGGAGCGGCCGATGAATTCCCGGGGTATCGACGAACGCGATTTGTCCGTCTGGATAGTTCTTCACCGCCACGATCCGGTTCCGCGTGGTCTGTGGCTTGTCAGAGACGATTGCGATCTTCTCGCCGATCATCCGGTTGAGGAGAGTCGATTTGCCGGCGTTGGGCCGACCGACGAGCGATGCGTAACCGGCCTTCGGCATGATCGGCGCGCTACGCTTCGGGCTGTGCCTGCGGCGCCAGCCGCATGCGGACCTTGTGAATGCGGCGGCGCTCCGCTTCCAGCACTTCGACCTCCAGGCCGTCGAAATCGAACGTTTCGCCGACGGCAGGCACACGGCCGACCCGCGTCAACAGGTATCCGCCCACGGTTTCAAACCCTTCCGGCTCGATCTCGACTCCGAGCCGATCGCGCACCTCGGCGATGTTGACCTTCGCGCTGAAGACGAACGAGCCCTGGCCAACGTCCACGACCGGTTCGGTCTCGACATCGTACTCGTCGCGGATCTCCCCGACGATCTCTTCCAACAGATCCTCGATCGTCACCAGCCCCGCCGTCCCGCCGTACTCATCGACCACGATGGCGATCTGAACCTGCTTGCTCTGGAATTCCCTGAGCATCTCCGCTACCCGTTTCGTCTCCGGCACGAACGTCGCCGGCCGGATGAAGCGAACCAGATCCGGCTGCAGCGGCAGCTTGCCCGACGGTGGAGCGTCGAGCCTGAGCAGATCCTTGATGAACACGAACCCGACGATGTTGTCGAGATTCTCCTTGTAGACCGGGATCCGTGAGTATTCCTGCTCACGGAAAAACGCCCTGACCTCATCGAAGGTCGCGTCGGCGCGAATCGCCATCATGTCGGGGCGCGGTGTCATCACCTCGCGCACCAGCGTGTCGCCGAAATCCACGATCGACTGCAGCAGTCTGCGCTCATCTCCCTCGATCAGCCCCTGTTCCTCCGCCGTCTCGGAATACGCCTGGGTCGCCGCTGTCCCGTCGGCTTGAACCGGATCGGCGGCTCCATTGCTGGCGTCGGCTCGCTCGGCGCGAGGCACCGCGGCAATCAATCGCAGCAGCCCACCGGTCAGCGGCTGCAGGAACCGCGCGACGACATCGAATGGCGGCAGCAGGATCTCGAGAACGCGCTCCGGATTCTGGCGGACGATGAGGAGCGGGACGACGTGCTCGCAGACGAGGATGAAGACGGCCACGAACACGAGCAGCATCCCGATCGACTGAAAACCGGTGCGGCCGGTCAGGATCGCGATGAACATCGTCGCCAGCGAAAAGATCAGGCCAAGGAGCAGACGCGCCGGGACCAACAGCTGCGGCGGCTCCTCGAGGTAAAAGCCGAGTCGATCGGCTCGTCCGCGCTCAGCCATCAGTCGCAGCGAGAAGCGCATGAGCGCGCTGAACGCCGCTTCGATCGTACCGACGTAGACCGCGGCGAGCGCGAGCAGGAACAGCAGCAGCGGAATCATGAACGCTCGATCAATCCTGCCTGGAGGCCGCCGCGGCGGCGCCACCGTCGTTCGACGCGGGCCATCCGTCCGCGGTCATCGGCGGAGTCGTGATCGTAACCGAGCAGGTGCAGAAGTCCATGGAGTGCGAGGACCCGCAGCTCAGCCTGATACGAATGCCCGGCCTCGCGGCCCTGCCGGCGCGCGACACCGGTGGCGATGACGATGTCTCCGAGGAACTTCGCGCCCCCGAATCCGCTCGTCGACAGGCTCGCCGAAGCCCGGGATCCGTCCGCCGGAAACGACAGGACGTCCGTTGCGGAGCTCTTGTGCCGGTAGCGTGAATTGAGTTTGTGAATATGCGCATCGGTGACGAGCGCGACGGCCACGTCGCCGCGAACGCGCGCCGGGCAGACGTCCGACAACCATCGCGCCAGCCCGCCGTCCCGCAGCGCGCGGCCGCACCCGTCCGACACGGTCACGTGGAGACCGCGAGTCGCGCTGCCGCCGGATCGCCGCAGGCGTCTACTGTCGTGATCCACCGTAGGCTTCGTAGGCCTTGACGATCTGCTGCACGAGCGGGTGACGCACGACGTCCTTTTCGTCGAAGTGAATGAACGAGATGCCCTCGACGTCGCCGACGACCTTCATCGCTTCAACCAGCCCGGACTGGCGAGCCGTCGGCAGATCGATTTGCGTCACGTCCCCGGTAATGACCGCCTTCGATCCGAACCCCAATCGCGTCAGGAACATCTTCATTTGCTCGGACGTCGTGTTCTGCGCTTCGTCCAGAATCACGAATGCATCGTTCAATGTGCGGCCGCGCATGAAGGCGATCGGCGCCACCTCGATGGTGCCGCGCTCGAGCATCCGATCCGCGCGCTCGATTTCCATCATGTCGTAGAGCGCGTCATAAAGCGGCCGCAGGTACGGATTGACCTTCTCCTGTAAATCGCCGGGGAGGAATCCCAGCTTCTCTCCCGCCTCGACGGCAGGCCTGGCCAGGATGATCCGGCTGACCCGCTTGGACAGCAGGAACGAGACCGCCTGCGCCATCGCCAGGTAGGTCTTCCCCGTCCCGGCCGGTCCGATCCCAAACACGATGTCATGCCGCTCGATGGCATCCAGGTAGCGTCGCTGGTTGACGCTCTTGGGCATCACCTGACGCTTGCCGGTCGGGCGCGCCGAGCCACGGAGGAAGTAATCCGCGAGCTCGACGTGCTCGTCCTGGGCGACGAGCTGTGACGCCGTTTTTACGTCGCCCTTGCCGAGCCGGTAGCCGCCGCGCACGAGCGCCGATAACTGCTCCAGTACATTCTCAGTACGGCTGACGTCGGCCGGTTCCCCCTCGACAATCAGTTCGTGCCCATTCGTGCGAATCCGCACGTTGAACAGCGATTCCAGATGTTTGAGGTTCTCGTCGAGGGGACCGTACAGTGACTCGGCCCCTTCGTCCGGGACCGAAATCTTGCGCATGACTGTGGCAGGAGGGATAGGGAATCTCCTTCAGAACACGCAGGCTCTCTGCGATGGTATCACGAGCCTTGAGCCTTGAGCCGTGAGCCCTGAGCCCTGAGCCCTCATTTCAGCCTCAACTCTTTCAATTGCTTGTCGCTCACCGTGGACGGCGCCCCGGCCATCAAATCGACGGCCTGGGCCGTCTTTGGAAACGCAATGACATCGCGGATCGACGGCTCGGCGCACAGGATCGCGGCGATGCGATCCAGGCCAAGGGCGATGCCGCCATGCGGCGGCGTGCCGTATTCCAGCGCATCGACGAAGAAGCCGAATCGCAATCGCGCTTCCTCGTCCGAGATGCCAAGCAGCTTGAAGATCAGCCGTTGCAGCTCCTGATCGTGAATTCTGATGCTGCCGCCGCCGATCTCGCTGCCGTTCAGCACGAGATCGTAGGCCCGCGCGCGGGCGCGGCCCTGATCGCTCTCGAGCAGGTGGCGATCGCTTTCGAGCGGCGCCGTGAACGGATGATGCATGAACTCGTACCGTTTCTCGTCCTCGAGCCACTCGAACATCGGAAAGTCGACAACCCACAGAAAGGAGAACGTGTTGGGATCGAGCAGACCTTGCTTTTTGGCAATCGCCAGTCGCAACTGACCGAGCATCCTCGAGGTGGGCTCGTGAGCGCCGGCAGCCATGACGGCCAGATCCGCCGGCCCGGCACCGGACAGTTCGATCGCGCGCCGGACCGCCTGCTCACCCGCCGCCTTCAGCACCGGACTCTGAACCCCCGCGTCGGCATGGCGCGCCCACACCAGCCCGCTGGCGCCCAGCTGCTTCGCTTGCTCGACCACCTCGTCCAGTTCGCGGCGCGAGTACTTTGCCGCGCCAGGGACGGCGAACCCGCGCACCTCGCCGCCGGCCGCGATGGCGTCGCGGAAGACCGAGAACTCGGATCCCTCGAACGCCGCCGAGAGATTCGCGATCGCCATTCCGCAGCGCAAATCCGGCTTGTCCGATCCGTACCTGGCAATCGCATCGGCGTACCGGAGCCGCAGGAAGGGCCTTGGCGCGTCGTGTCCAATCAGCGCCATCAGCCGCTCCATCAGCGGCTCGAGCATCGCGAAGACGAGCTCCTCGGTCGCAAACGAGATCTCGAGGTCGACCTGCGTGAACTCCGGTTGGCGATCGGCGCGCAGGTCTTCGTCGCGGAAGCACTTGACGATCTGAAAGTAGCGATCGAGGCCGGCGATCATCAGGATCTGCTTGAAGAGCTGCGGCGACTGCGGCAGCGCATAGAACTCGCCCGGATGCACCCGGCTCGGCACCAGGTAGTCGCGGGCACCTTCGGGTGTGGACTTCGTCAGCATCGGGGTTTCGACTTCGAGAAATCCCTGCTCATCGAAGTACTTTCGAATCGCCATCGTCGCCCGGTGGCGCATGATCATGTTGCGCTGCATCCGTGGGCGCCGCAGATCGATGTACCGGTACTTCAGCCTCGCTTCCTCCGTCACTTCGACGTCGTCACTGATCATGAACGGCGGAGTTTTCGCCTCATTGAGCAGACGAATCTCGCGCGCCGCGACTTCAATCTCGCCGGTCGCGATCTTGCTGTTCACGGTCTCCGCGGCCCGATGCTCGACGTGTCCATTCACGGCGATTACGAACTCCAGCCGCAGCCGCTTAGCCTCGGCGACGAGCTGCTCGTGATCACGGACGATGACCTGCGTCATGCCGTGACGATCGCGGATGTCGATGAAGACCAGCGAGCCGAGGTCCCTGACGCGATGCACCCAGCCGAGCAAGATCGCGTCCTTGCCAACATCTTCAGCGCGAAGGGCGCCACACGTGTGAGTTCGGGCGAGCGTTCCTAACGGTTCAATTTCCATAATCCGAACACGTCTCTTCTATCGGGGCTTTCTTGAATGCTGATCAACATCAACGACTTTCACCGTCCCACTGCCAATGCATCGCTCGAGACACACAGGAGAAAGGAGAAAGGAGACACTTGGTATTCTGTGAAACGGCAACATTTCTCCTTTCTCCCTTCCTGTTATCTCTTGATCTAATCGCAGCGTGACTCTGGCTGTCGTCGATTGAGGTCTGACTCAATTTTACGTTGACGTTCTCACCAACGAGGCCACCGCAGCTCGTGGCACGGACTGCTGTTCTCCCGTGTCGAGGTTCTTGATCGTCACTTCTCCGCGCGCGATTTCGTCGCCGCCCAGAATCGCGGCCAAACAAATGGCCTTGCTGGACGCGTACTTCATCTGCTTGCCGAGCTTGTCCGGCTCGGGGTAGACCTCGACCCGAATCCCCGCCGCCCGCAGTTCACGCGCGAGCTTCAGCACCTCGGGGGTCGTCGGCGCATCAAAAACCGTGAGCAGGATGTCCGCCGACGACTGCGCGACTTTCGGCGGGAACATCTTCCGCTCGGACATGACCACCAGGATGCGCTCGAGGCCCAGCGAAAAGCCGCACGCTGGCACGTTCTCGCCGAGAAACATCCCGATGAGTCCGTCGTACCGTCCACCGCCACCGAGGCTGCCGGCTAAATCAGGGACCGCGACTTCCATGATGGCGCCGGTGTAATACGACAGGCCCCGCGCCAGGAACGGCGCGAACTTGACGTGACCTGCAGCGGCGGTTGATTCACACAGGGTCATGATCTCACCCAGGTTCGCCCCAGCAGCCGCCCCTTCCCCGTTCGGGAAGGATGTGATTACTCCAGAACCAACGTTGTCGAGCAGGGCGGTTGCGACCTCACGAGACACACCTCGCGAAACCATCTCCTCTGCGACACCATCGACGCCGATTTTGTCGAGTTTGTCGAGAGCGATCAGCGCGGCCGTGTGCAACGCCGGTTCGACTCCAGCCCGATTCAGCGTCGCCGTCAGCAACTGCCGGTGGTTCAACTGAATCGTAAAGTCGTTGAATCCGAGCCGCTGGAGCACCTCACTCACTGCCGCCAGCATCTCGGTTTCGACAAGCGGCGATCGCGAACCGATTGCATCGACGTCGCACTGATAGAACTCCCGAAAGCGTCCCCGCGCGGGCCGGTCGGCCCGCCACACCGGCTGGATCTGGTAGCGCTTGAAGTATTTCGGCAGCTTGCCGCGATACTCGGCAACCACGCGCGCGAGCGGGACGGTCAGATCGTACCGAAGCGCGAGATCGGTCTCGCCCGACGACTCGTGCTCACCGCGGCGGAGCACTTTGAAAATCAGTTTGTTCCCCTCTTCGCCGTACTTGCCAGTGAGCGTCTCGATGTTCTCGAGTGCCGGCGTTTCGAGCGGCTCAAAGCCGTAGCGCTGATAGACCGCCGATACAATCCCGATCACGTATTCCCGCCGGCGGACGTCCTCCGGCAGGAAATCGCGCATGCCACGAGCCGGCCGGGTCTGCTGCGACGCCATCAGCGGGCAGATCCCGCGCCCGCGGCGTCCATGTAGTCGAGCCGGTATTCGACATAGCGCTCAGCGTAGACACGGATCGAGCGAACGTCGTCGTCGGTCAGCACACGGCGCACTGTGCCGGGACTTCCCATGATCAACGAACGCGGCGGCACGCGCGTGCCTTCGGTCAGCAACGTCCCGGCCGCGACAATCGAGTCCTCGCCGACGACCACGCCGTTCAGAATGACCGCTCCCATGCCGATGAGAATCCGGTCTCGCAAGGTGCACCCGTGGACGACGGCTCCGTGGCCGATCGTCACGTCGTTGCCAATCGTCGTCGGATGGGTGCCGTTCATCACGTGCACCGTCGTGTTGTCCTGCACGTTCGAACGCGCCCCGATCCGAATCCAATGCACGTCCCCACGCACGACCGCATTCATCCAGATGCTGCTGGCCTCGCCAATCTCGACATCGCCGATGACTTGTGCGGTGGTGTCCACGTAGGCGGTCGGATGCACACGTGGAAGTGTGCCTTTGTAGGGGCGGAGCATCTAATAATGATACAGGACTCGCGGTTCGCAATTCGCGGTTCGCGATTCGCGTTACCGGATGCGTAGTGCCCGATCCAGGGCCCCACTGTTCCCACTCAGTGATCACCAAACAGCGAATTGCGATCTGCGAATTGCGAATTGCGAATTGCGATTACTTCTTTACCGTCGGATAGGTAATCCCCAACTGTTCCAGATAGGTCTTGTACTTCGTGGGATCGTAGTAGTACTTCTTCATCTCGGCGCGGTACTTGTCCATCGTTCCTTTGTTCAATTCGATCGCGGGCTTGTCGTCAGGACGGATCAGCGGTTCGTACTTGGTTTCCTTCGTTTGCACGTTCCGGAAGTAATCCCAGGCGGCCTGCACAAGCGCCGGCTTTGTGAGCAGATCGATCATCGTCATGGCCTGTACCTTCGCACCGGCGGTCACCCCTTTGTGCGCGATCGGCGTGGCCATGGAGATCGCGTTGGCCCAGTTGTGGCCGGGCAGCCCCGGGATGTTGGAGGGATACCGCAGCGTGATGGTCGGTACGCTCCAGGAAATATCGCCGATGTCGTCGGAGCCGCCGCCCGTATTGGTCTGCGCCGGCCACGCCAGCGTGGCGATAGGCTTGGTCGTCAGCCCGGTCTCGCGGGATCCAAGTTCCTTCTGCAGCGCTTTGGCGAGCGTCTGATCGTCGTCGCTCCATTGCGGCAGGCCAACGCGATTGATGTTGGCGAACGCCGCTTCGGCGACCGCCTTGTTGAAATGCTGCGGCCACGCTGATCCCAGCACGCGCGTCGGCAGCAGCTCGGTGCCGGTCATGAGCGCGGCGCCCTTCGCGATCGCGTCGCCGGTCGCCCAGAGATCCTTGATCTTCTGGTAGGTGGTCTGGCGGAAGTAGTACCAGACCGACGCGGTTTGCGGAACGACGTTCGGCTGATCGCCACCGTTGGTGATGACGTAGTGCGATCGCTGCTCGAGCGGCAGGTGCTCGCGCCGGAAGTTCCAGCCGATATCCATCAATTCCACGGCGTCGAGCGCGCTGCGCCCCCGCCAGGGAGCACCGGCGGCGTGCGCGCTCTCTCCCTTGAAGGAATAGAGCACCGAGACGAGACCGGTCATGTTTCCCCGATCGCCCCACGACACGCCCATGTCGTCGCCGACGTGGACGAACATGGCGACGTCAACGTCCTTGAACAATCCGGCGCGAATGAAATACGCCTTCGTCCCGACCAGCTCCTCGGCCGTGCCGGACCAGATTCGGATGGTACCCGGGAGCTTTTCGCGCTGCATGATCTTCTTCACGGCGATGGCGGCGGTGATGTTCAGCGGCTCGCCGGAGTTATGTCCTTCGCCGTGACCCGGAGCGCCCTCGATGATCGGATCGTGGTACGCGACGCCCGGTTTCTGGGAGGCCTGCGGAATCCCGTCGATGTCGGAGCCCAGCGCGAGCACCGGCTTGCCCGATCCCCAGGTCGCCATGAAGGCGGTCGGAATCCCGGCGATGCCTTCCTCTACCGTGAATCCGTTCTTCTCCAGGACGTCGATCAGGTATCGGTTCGTCTCGAACTCTTGAAAGCCAAGCTCGCCGAAGCTGAAGACCGAGTCGACCATCTGCTGTGAAAACACTTTCATCGAATCGATATCCGCAGCCGCCTCGCTCTTCAGGCGGGCGATCCGGGGCTCGTCGGCGGGCGGAGTGGGCGGGGTTCCCCGCGGCTGGTCACCGCCTGCCTGGGCCAGAACGGTTGCGGCCGCGACCACGGCCATGCCAATCGCCATCAGTCTCGAGCGTGTCTGTCTGTCGGTCACGTTGGCTGCCCTCGCTGTTCAGGTGATGTCGGGGAAGGATAGCAAACGATGTCATACTTAGGCGATTCAATGCCTCTTCTCGATCGTTTCGCGCGGCCGCTGCGCAGCCTGCGCATTTCAGTCACCGATCGATGCAACCTGCGCTGCCAGTACTGCATGCCGGAGCCGGATTACGTCTGGCTGCCGCGCGAGAACCTGCTGTCGTTCGAGGAGACCGGGGCCATCGTAGACGCGTTCACGCCTCTCGGCGTGGACCGGGTGCGGATTACGGGCGGCGAACCGCTGCTGCGGCGCGACCTGCCGGTGCTCATCGAGGCGCTCGCCGCGAGGCCGTCCATCGACGACCTCGCCCTCACAACCAATGGCGTGCTGCTCGCATCCCATGCCTCGGCGTTGAGGATGGCGGGCCTTCATCGAATCACCGTCAGCCTGGACACACTCAATCGTGCACGCTTCGAGGCGCTGACGCGCATGGACGATCTGCGGCGCGTCCTCGAAGGGATCGAGGCGGCTGCCGCCGCCGGATTCGACCGGCTCAAGCTCGACACGGTCGTCATCCGCGGCGTCAACGACGACGAGCTTGTGCCGCTGCTCGAGTACGCGCGAACGGTCGCCGCAGAGCTCCGGTTCATCGAATATATGGATGTCGGCGGCGCCACCCGCTGGACGCCATCGTCGGTCGTGCCGCGACGCGAGATTCTGTCGCGTCTTGCCGCCCATTATGGCGCAATCCTCCCAGTCGATGAGGTGTCGTCAGCCCCAGCGGATCGTTTCGCCCTGCCCGACGGCACGACCTTCGGCATCATTTCTTCGACGACCGAGCCCTTCTGCGCCTCGTGCGATCGCAGTCGTCTGACCGCCGATGGTGTGTGGCTGTTATGCCTCTATGCATCAACCGGCACCGATCTCCGCCGTCCGCTCCGCGCCCGCGCGACACGCGAGGAACTCCAGCGACTGATCCAGGCGGTCTGGTCGGTGCGCGCCGATCGGGGAGCTGAAGAACGCCTCGGCATGGATCGCGAGACGACGCTCATCCCCGTACGATCGCTCAAGAAGGACGCTCACCTCGAGATGCATACTCGCGGCGGGTAGGGTCCAAGTCAGCAACCTTCACAGTCGAGCTGCACGCACCGACGGTGACGTCGAAGATCCGAAGAATCGAAGATCCGAAGGAAGAGAGTCACGCCGCGGCTGCAGAACGCCGGCCCCGAGGGCCGGCGTGCGAGTGAGGCAACGCGCGATGCGCGGTCCAGCAGCCCAAATCCTCTAGAGGCGGGCCCTTGGGGCGAACAACGAGAGCCATCTCCTTCGGATCTTCGGATCTTCGGATCTTCGGATCTTCGACGCTGCCGATGTAGCGTGGCAGTGAACCAAGCTTCACTCTTAGGTGTCACAAAGCACCCTGTCCCCGCGTTGTATTAGAGTGAGCGCATCAGGGCTGGTGGCGACGTATCCCTCGACCGGATCGGTCAAAGAAGTCGCTGTCGAGACCGAGGTCCCGACAGTCTCGTCGCTGTTCGATCTGCACGCCAACGGAGTGTATCGGCTGGCGCTTGCGATGTTGCGCGAGCCGGAGGCGGCGCAGGATGTCGTGCAGGACACCTTCGCGCGGCTCATCGAGCAACTTCGTGCACACGGACCGCTGACCAATCCCCGTGGCTGGCTGTATACCGTCGCGGCGCACGCCTGTCGCGACCGGCAACGGCGGCTGCATCGCTGGGTTCCCTGGTTCAACGAACGCGACACCCGTCGCGCATCCGAGACACCGGATCGCTTCGATGGCGCGCACGTCGTCCTCGACGCGATTCGACGGCTCCCGTCGCGAGACCGTCTGCTCATCGCGCTTCGCGCGCAGGGATTGTCGTACCGGGAGATCGGCGACGCCGCCGGCATCCGCGCCACGTCCGTCGGCCAGCTTCTGACGCGCGCGCTCAATCGGTTGCAACAGGAATTGGATCGCCGGGGCTGATGTCTCCGGCTGGAGATACTCACATGTCACGCTGTCTGACCGACGAAGAGCTCCAGGCGATTGCGGATCGTGAGGCGCGCCCGGAGATGGCGGCGCACGTTGAAGAATGCCGTCGGTGTGCCGACCGGCTCGCCGTCCGGACCCGACTGATCGGCCGGGCGATCGACGCGGCCGGCGTGGGCGAAATCTCGCCTGACGCTCGCCGGACAATTCGCGCGCGGCTCGATCGGGCCGCCGCCGATGGCGCGACCACCCTGCGCCCGGTGCGTCCCGCCGGCAGGTGGAGGTGGGCGCTCCCGCTGGCCGCGGCGGCGGCGATGCTGCTCGTCGTCTACGTGCTTCCCGGAATCGATCGGCGGACGACGGTGTCGGCCGCCGAGATTCTGGGCCGTTCGCGATCCGTGCTTGCCGCACCTGTGTCTGGCGTCGAGGTTCTGACCTACGACCTCGAGGTCGCCGGAGTGCTCGCGGATCTCATCCCTGAAGAGCAGGCGGGGCGATTCACCGTGCAGGAACTCGTCGACCACGATCACAACGGCCGGTATCGGATCGTCAAGCTGACCAGCGGCGGCCAGGTCGTTGGCGGCGCCGCAGACGATCCCCTGCGCGGTACACGAGTGCGATACATGCGGGTGAATGGCCGGGGGTATCTGTTGAGATTCCAGGGAGCCGAACCGACCGCGTTCTCGATTCCTGCGTTGAAGCGCACCGCACTTCAGACGTTCATCGGCTTCATGCAGGCCAGCAGCACGCAGACACTGCGTGAAGTTCAGCGCGGCGCTGACGCCTGCTATCAAATCGACATTCCCGGCGGTGCGATGGCAGGCGGCACCTTTGTCGCCCTCGACAGCGCGCGCGCGATCGTGACCATCGCAGATTCGCGGCTCGTCGAGTTTTCGGCCGCCGGCCGCCTCGCCGATCGACCGTTCACGATTGAATTCTCGCTGTTGACGCAGGACTTTCGTCCCAGCGAGTCGACGAAGGACAGCGATTTCGACATCGCACCAGAGCCGGGAGACGTGATCCTGCAAGGCAATGCGTCCCAGAATCCCGTCTGGGACGTCGTCACGCGCGCCCTCGGCGCAATCCCGGCGAACGCTGCCGCCCACTCAGAAGGCGTGTCGCGCCAGGGGCAGTGACAGTGCCGGACGCGATTCGCACCGAGTCGCTCACCAAATACTACGGGCCGGTGGTGGCCCTCGAGTCTCTGGATCTCACCGTCGCGACTGGTGAGATTTACGGTTTCCTCGGACCGAATGGGGCCGGCAAGACAACGACGATCCGAATCCTGCTCGATCTGGTACGGGCCACGAGCGGACGCGCCCGTGTCGACGGCCTTGATTGTCGGGCCGCGAGCGTGGACGTGCGACGGCGGATCGGATACTTGCCGGCCGAGATGCCTCTCTATCGCGAAATGACCGGGGTCGCGTATCTGCAGTTTCTGGCCGCGCTTGAATCGCGGCGAGTGGACGAATCGTATCGCCGGAAGCTGTTTGCCCGATTCGATGTCAGCGACATCGACCTCCGGCGGCGGCTCGACCACCTGTCGCACGGCATGAAGCGCAAGTTCGGCATCATCCAGGCGCTCATGGGACAGCCGCCATTGTTGATCCTCGATGAACCGACATCCGGCCTCGACCCGTTGATGATTGAAGCGTTCGCTGAGACCGTTCATGAGTTGAAGACGGAAGGGCGCACGACGATCTTCCTGTCGTCGCACGTTCTGTCGGAAGTGGAACGCCTCTGCGACCGCGTCGGCATCATCCGGCGCGGAAAGCTCGTGAGACAAACGTCGATCGCGGATCTGCGCCGTGACACACCGCGGCGGCTGCGCGTATTTTTTGACGGTGCCGCCCCACGTCCGCCCTCGTCACTCGCTGCTGCCGTGCGCCGCAGCGACACCCGGCACTGGGAGCTGGAGTGGCCCGGCCCGCTCGGGGGCGTACTCGACGCACTGCAAGGGCTCGCGGTTTCGGACATCGAGATCGAGCCGTTCAAGCTCGAGGACTACGTGCTCAAGATCTATTCCGGCACGCCAGGAGCGGGCGCGTGATGTTCGTCGCGCTCGTGCGTCGTTCCTTCGCGCGTCATCGTGCCCTGATCGGGGCGCTGACTGCGCTGCTCTCGGCTTTTCAGATCCTCGACATTGTCGTCGCCTACAAGCTTCAGCAGAATGCGGCCTACTCGCAATTCGCCGCGATGGTACCGGCGTTCATCCAGGAAGCCATGGGCGGAGCGCTGGTCGGGACGTTTCTTGGCGCGATTGCAGTGGGCTTCGTCCACCCACTCGTCATGCTGTCGCTGTCCTGTGCGGCAATCTATCTCGCCAGCGAACCCGCGGGTGAGGTCGAGGAAGGGCTGGTGGACCTCGTCGTCGCCCGACCGGTGCCGAGGCACGTGATCGTTTCACGGTCGATGGTGGTGTACGTGACCGGGACGTTCGTGGTCGTGGCTGCGATGTTCGCAACGAGCCGCGCGACCGTGCATTGGCTGATGCCGGGGCAGGCGCACGTGGTCGCGGCGTCGCGCCTTGCCTGGCTGGCTTTCAACCTGCTCGCCATCGTCTGGTCGCTCGGCGCTGCCGCTCTGGCCTTCGCGTCGCACGTCCGCGAACGCGCGCGCGCGGCCGGGACTATCGCGCTGCTCGCAGTGTTTCTGTATCTGCTGCAGTTCGGTGCCGCCGCCTGGGAGCCGTTACGACCGTTCGCGCGGGTGTCGCCGTTCCACTACTACGCAACGATGCAAACGCTGATGGGCCAGGTGACGCCAGCGACACACATTGCGGGACTGCTGACTGCAGCGGTGATATTGCTTGGGGTTGCGTATGTTCTGTACGAACGCCGTGACCTGTAAATCAACAATCAACCCCTCGATGTTGCTCGGGGCTGACCCTGAGCGAAGTCGAAGGGTCGGCAATCATTCACGGCTTTTCCACCCGGAAGGCGATATACATCAACGTGCTCTCGCGCTCGATCAGCAGGACCGCAGCGCCGCCTGGCTTTAACTGCGCCGCGAAGGCTTTCAAATCCTCGGCGCTGCGCACGACTTGTCCATTGAGCGCGTAGATGACATCTCCGGGCTGAAGCCGTCCTTGCTGCGAAAACGGCGTCTCCGGCGTCACGCGCGCGACGACCGCCCCTTTCTGACGACGGACCGACGGCAGCAATCCCGCCACCGTGGGGTTGAGATCGAGCAGCACCACGCCCAGCGGCCGGATCGCTTGCTGGGATCCGAGGAGGGCTTCCAGCTCACCGGTGTCGTTGGATCGTTCAACCACCGGTACTTTTACGGTGCGCGTGCGCTCGCCGCGGCGGATCTCCAGACTGACCTGCTCGCCAACTCCTCGCGTGTAGACGTTGATGCGGAACTGTCTCCCGTTTTCCATCGGCTTACCGTCCAGCGTCAGCACGATGTCCCCGGGCTCGAGTCCCGCCTTCTCGGCAGGCCCACCCGGCGTCACGTCGGCAAGGATCACGCCCGCGTCGTACGACAAACCAAGCGCTTCGGCCATCAGCGGCGTGATCGTCTGCGAGTTGACGCCGATCTCGCCCCGGCGCACCCGGCCCTGCTTTCGGATCTGCGTAAACACGTTTCGGACAATGTTGCTGGGCGCGGCGAACCCGATGCCTTCGCTGCCACCGGATTGCGAATAGATCAAGGTGTTGACACCAACCAGCCGTCCGGCCGTATCGACCAGCGCGCCGCCGCTGTTGCCCGGATTGATGGTCGCGTCGGTCTGGATGTAGATCATCGGGTCATCGGGCGTGAGCTGACGCGCGACCGCGCTGACCACACCCATCGAGACCGAGGACTCGAGCCCGAGCGGGCTGCCAAATGCCAGGACGATCTGCCCCGAGCGAAGCGCATCCGAATCGCCGAACTGGAGCGGCGGAAGTCCCTGGGCCTCGACCCTGATCACGGCAATGTCCGTCTCGTGATCAATCGCGATGACCCGGGCCCCGACGGTCCGCCCTCTCCGTTTGAGAATGGACCGTCCAGGCGTCCCTTCAACCGGCAACTCGACCTCGACCCTCGTCGCGTTTTCGACGACGTGCGCGTTGGTCACGATGTAGCCGTCGGCATCGACGATGACGCCCGATCCGCTGCTGCGCTCGAGTTGCGGCTCCGACGTCGCGCTCTGGTCCTCTTCATCTGGGGTGGGATATCCGGTCACGAAGATCTGGACAACGCTCGGGCTGACCCTGGCCGCCAGTTCCTGGAGGGAGCGAGAGAGGTCCGCCAGCGGCGGGGCGGTGGTTGCGGTCTGCGCCGACGCAACTGGCGCCGAACACAGACACAGCAGGATCAGTGAGAGACGACGAAGCCAGATCATGCGGGCTCGATCGTAGCACGCTGACGCGGAGCTACCAGCCTCCGCCAAGGCTACGGCGGTCGGCAGACGCGTCAGCGAAGGCGGCAAGCTCCGCGCGACGGGTGTCGCGGCTCGAAGCCGGATCCCCGATCCCGGCTCTCCTTGACACAGCCCTGAAGATCCGGTGCAATCCGCCCCATGCGCCTCGCACTGACTCTCGCGCTGGGCCTGGCACTTGCGCCGGCTGGCCCGCAGGGAACAAAAACCACCGGCAGTCCTGAAGAGAATTTGCCGAAAACGATCAGGCGGCTGACGCATTTCGGCGAACGCGCGTCATGGTCGCCCGACGGCAAGCGGATCGCGTTCATGGAGAAGAGCTTCGGGGACGCGTACGAGGTTGACGTCGCCTCTGGCACCATCCGTCTGCTGACCCACTACGCGCATCCCGGATTCCTGCGCGTTCAGTTCCTGCCCAACGGCGATTACTTCCTGATTGGCGCCCGAACGTTCACCGACATCAGCGCGACACGGTCGCGCGATCAAGAGATGTGGATCCTCAAGGCCGACTTCAAGCCTGGGGACCACGCGGTCTCCCTCGACCACAAGATCTCAGAGGGCGTGGCCATCTCTCGGACGGCCATGAAGATCGCGTGGTCGAACACGCGCGGTCAATACCCGGATCGATTCAAGGACGGTGAGTCGGCGATCTACACGGCCGACATCGTCTACGACGGCGGACACGCGAAACTGACGAACGAGCAAGAACTCCTTCGCGCGAACGCTCCCGACTGCACACTGGAGGCGCAGGACTTCCGCAAGAACGACAGCGAGCTCATCTACACCTGCTATCGTTCGCCGTTCGCCGATGTGTTCGGCATCGATCTCACCACCAAGAAGACGACGGTGTATCGCAAGATCGCTGGCGAATACAACGAGGTCGAGGGCATCTTCCCGGATGGAGAGTACACCCTGGTCGAGTCGAGCCGCGAGCAGCTCGAACACAACTCGAACTATATCGACATCTGGAAACTGAAGCTCGAACCCAATAGTACGGACTTCACGCGGGTGACGCACTGGGGCGAATATCGCGGCTACAAGGCTTCGAATCCGGTCGTCAGCCCCGACGGCAAGCGGATGGCGTTTCAGTCGGCGCGGAGCAAGGATCCCGCCGGCGTCGGCTACGGCATCTTCGTGATGGAAGTGAGAGAGAAATAGGGCCGGGCTGAGCCCGCCTTGGCCACAAGGAGTCCCAATGACCGCACACCGCCATCTGCTGTTTGTCGTCGCGACTGTCGCAGGCATTGCCCTGTCCACTGCCGCCGCATCGTCGCCCAACGGCGAACACCATTACCTGTACGTGGCCGAGCCCGGCATCCGCAACTACGTCGAGTACGGCGGGGTCGGCGTGATCGTCTACGACATGGACAACGGCCACAAGTTCGTCAAGCGCATCCCGACCTTCGCGGAAGTCGCCGGGCAGGAAGCCGAGAACGTCAAGGGGGTGGCGGCCAACGCGAAGACCGGGCGGCTGTACGTGTCGACGATCAAGCGAGTCGCCGCGATCGATCTGCAGACGGAGAAGGTCGTCTGGAACAAGGAATACGAGGGCGGCGCGGATCGGCTCGCCGTGTCGCCTGACGGGAAGACGCTGTACATCCCCTCGCTTGAAGGACCGCACTGGCACGCGGTTGACGCGGCCTCCGGCGACGTCATCGCGAAGGTCATCACGAATTCCGGCGCGCACAATACGATTTATGGAGCGAACGGAAAGCGGGTTTACCTCGCCGGTCTGAAGATGCCCAAGCTGCTCATCGCCGATCCGAGCACGAACACAGTCGTGCAGGAGGTCGGCCCGTTCAGCAACGTCGTGCGCCCCTTCACCGTCAACGCCGCCGAGACGCTCTGCTTCGTCAACGTGAACGATCTGCTCGGCTTCGAGATCGGCGACATGAAGACCGGCAAGGTGCTTCACAAGGTCGAAGTCACCGGTTTCGAAAAAGGGCCGGTCAAGCGGCACGGCTGCCCAAGCCACGGAGTGGGGCTGACGCCGGATGAAAAAGAATTGTGGCTGGCGGACGGGCACAACGAACGGATGCACATCTTCAACGCGACGGTCATGCCGCCAACGCAAGTCGCTTCGATCAAGCTGCGCGATCAGCCGGGCTGGGTGACGTTCAGCCTTGACGGACGGTACGGCTATCCGTCGACCGGCGAAGTGATCGACACCAAGACGCGAAAGATCGTCGTCGCGCTCTCAGACGAGGCGAACCGCGTCGTGCAGAGCGAAAAGGTCGTGGAGATTGTGAAGGATGCCGGAGGTCGGGTTATTCGAACTGGTGATCAGTTTGGCGTCGGTCGCAAAAAGTAAAAACTGGCTTCAAGACCCGTGTCAGGCGCGGGTCCTGTCCGCGGCCAGCGACAGGTCCTTACGACTGAGAATGCGCTCGTCGCCACTTTGACGCCAGACTCTGCGGGCCGGGTCACGCAGGAGTTGAGGGAGGGCGTCTACGTGGTACGCGTCAGCCACCCGCGCTATGCGGCCGACGTCCGTCGCATGCAGGTACAGCCCCGACAGACAATTGAGATCAAGACGACCCTGCGCGCAGGTTCGTCCACGCCGATCGAGCGCCCGTGAGCAAGGGAGCGAAATCCATTCGAACGGCGCTTGGCTTTTGACGGCTCGTGCGGGTGCGGCGCCATGTTAGGCGGCGCGTGCATTAGTCCATTCGAATGCTAGAAGGCGTTTCGCGCGCGAGCAAGTGTAATCCGATGCCACGGATGCGAAGCACAACGCACGTCACGACAATGCATGGAGCAAGCACGAACCAGAACTCAACAAATCTTGAGTCAATCGGCTGCCAGAACGACACGTAGCGCTCGCTGGATATGGGGCTGAAAAATGCCACGCCCATTTCATGGGTCGTCAAGGCATCGAGAATGCCGTGTGACGCGGTCGCAAGCGCGAGGTACAGCGCCAATCTTCTCGTGCAGTTGCCTGACATCAGACGCTTCACCGATATGGCGGCGACGGCGCCCACGACGACCGCAAAGAGCAGCGAATGTGTAACCGTCCGATGAAACTCCCGGCCCTCTGCCCACAGCAGTGGTGCAAGCAAATCAACGTCGGGTACCACAGCACAGACTGCCCCCGCAATTAGGAACACCCACAGCGCGGACTTTGGGGCCCATGCCGACCCGACGGCCACGGCCAGCATCGCGTGAGTCGGCGAAAATGCCATTTCGATTGTGCGACTTTGTGTCCGCCTAACGACCGTGTTTCAGCCGCAATGATTCCATCAACCGACGACTGCAAGCGAGGTCGGCCACGCTGGCCAAGACGAGAGCGCCTGCCTAGCGAACGGTGACCGACATCGCCTGGAAATCAATCATCACTTCGGCTGCTTGACTGAGTACGTCCAGGCCAAGATTCCCGTGCTGACGATCGTTGCCGATCGGTGGCGAAAACACGTTCGCTGGCCGCAGCACGCCATCCCACTCACCAACCCGTAGACGAAGCTCCGCGATCGCAACAATCTGTTGTTCGGCAGAGCCGCCGATCTGGTGGACCCGCGCGGTACTCTTGCGCCCTGCCCGCACCACGTCCGGGAAGTCGCGCGCGAAGCGCTCCCACAGTTGCGTGCCGGCCTGGTTGCCGGTGTCGAGCACAAACTCGAGCGGCCTGTCCGAATACTGCACGCGGATCAATAGACCCGCGCCGTCGAACGCGAGGTTGCCGTCAGGATCTCCGGTGCGAATCGGATTGGAACCCAGCTGACAGGTCCCGTCTCTCGCCCATCGGATCGACGGAAGAGCCGAGATGACTGGAAGGCCGATCGTTCCTCGTTTACCGGGTGGTTGTTCATTCCAGGGGGGTTGCGAATCGGGGAACACCAGCACCGGCACGTTGCGCAACTCAGCCTCGCCTATCACGACGCGTTCGGCGACCGCTGTTCGCATCGGCGCCGTCCCACCTGCGAAGTCTCCCGCCGCCGCGCTCGCGCCCTGCACGGATATCCCGAGCATGCGAGCTTCGCTTTCGGACATCGCCGTATGACTGAACGCGCTGTCAAAGAGCCAGTGCACGGCCTTGCCGTTGATCACGGCTGGCAGCACGATGCCCTGGGCGCTCGCTTCGCACCGAAAGCGTTGATGGTGGCCCGGTCGCGCGGACTGATTCGGGAGACGTCGGAACGGCTCGAAAGCCTGCCGGATGTTGCGGAAATCGGATCTGGAAGGCGCAGTGGCAATCGCGTCATCGAGCATGCGGATCATGTCCGACGATCGTCCGAGCCGCATGTACAAATTGACCAGCGCTTCACGAGCGTCGTTGGTGGCCTCGGGGCTCGAGGCTTCACGAACGGCCCGCTTGAGGAGGTTCTCGGCGTCACGAGAACGGTTGAAGGCGGACGCCACGGCACCCGCGTACAACGCTGGAACTGCCCTGCCGGCAATCGCATCACGCAGTTCAAACCAGCTGTGGCGCTCGTAGAGCTGCTGGAGCGAGACCTCCTTCGGAACCTGGGCCACAACGGCAGCCCACAATCCGACAATGACGGCAACCTTGAGGATTTGATTCAAGATCCTCACCCAGCCCTCAAGCGGGCTAACTGATAGTGACTTCTTGAGCCTTTCACAACCTAACGGCGACCGGTCGTCCCGTGAAGACCACGCGATGAGACGACTTGTCCCCTGCCACCCGGACGTCGATCTCACGTCGCAGGGGCGTCAGCATCCGTGAGCCGGCGGCGAGCTCGAGCGAGAGGCGCCGCGCCTTGTCGTCCCACTTTGCCTCAATCCCCATCCACTCGCCGCGACGGTAGTTGAAGCTCCGTCCGTCATCCTCGTAGAGCGTGAACGCCCCGCTAATGCCCGGATAAACGACCAGCGCCAGCGGTTCATCGATCGGCTCGTCGACGTACTGCTTGATCGGGCCGAATGGCAGGATGGCGCCAGCCCGCACGTGGAGCGGCATCGTCGCCAGATCGACCTGGTGATCGAGTTCGCGGCCGCCGGTCATTCTCGATTCGGTCCAGAAGTCGTACCACTCGCCGCGCGGAAGATACAGCCGGCGCGATGTCGCGCCCTTCTCCACCACCGGCGAGACGAGGATGTCGCGACCCCATAGATACTGGTCGCCGCGCGCAACCGCCTGTGGATCGTCGTGATGATGGAGCCAGAGCGCACGCATCATTGGCAGCCCGGTCTGGCAGCACTCACGCGCGATGGAATACACGTACGGCATCATCCGTGAGCGGAGCTCGAGGTATTGCTTGACGATCGGCTCGACCGCGGCGTTGTGCAGCTCGCTGACGTCAGGTTCGCCGGCGCCGCCGGTGTAGCCGCGGGTTTCGGATGGTCCGACCTCCCCGGTGTTCCAGCCCCACGGCAGGCGCAGGTGCCAGGTGCGGCCGTGCGCGCGGAAGAGCGGACAGAACGCGCCGAACTGAAACCAGCGAACGTGCAGTTCACCGGTGTATTCCGGTGTCGGCACAAATCCGCCGATGTCCGTCCCCCAGAACGGAATGCCTGAGAGGCTCGTGTTCACCGCAACGGGAACGTGCGTCTTCAGCGTCTCCCACGTGGAATAGACGTCGCCCGACCAGAGAAACGCGCCGTATCGCTGCATCCCTGGTGCGCCGTTCCGATGAAGCGCAAACGGGCGCTCATTGGGGCGCCACAGCTGCGGTCCTTCCCAATACATGCGAATGCGTGCGAGGCGCGACAACTGATCGAGGCCGTCGCCCTGATCCGGCCACCATCCGTCGATGCCGAGATCGTAGACAGGCTTGTGATACGGCCAGTAGCACGCCACGGCGCGATCATCAGGCCACGTGTCGTCTGGCGTACGGCCGCTCGGCACCGCTTTGTCGGGCGTGCACGAATCGTGGACCGTCCCCGACATCCGGCCACCCTCGATCACCGCATGCAGGACGACGTGGAAGCGCTGCGCGTGCAACTGGTCGATCATCTGCTGCGGGTTTGGAAAGTTCTCCGTCTTCCACGTGAACTCGCCGTTGCGCGTATTCCAACCGGACGGCGTGAACTCG
>JBKPNQ010000139.1:0-8265 GCA_046732715.1 Acidobacteriota bacterium
CCCCGCTGCAGCTCGATGTCACCAGCGCCGCGCAGATCGCCGCCGTAGTCGCGACCGCGGCGGACGTGGACCTCCTCGTCAATAACGCCGGCATCGTCGGTTTCTTCGGCGGCGAATTCAGCGATCCGAAGTGGATCGAGGCCGGGCGGCAGGAAATGGAAGTGAACTTCCTCGGCACCTTCGCGGTCACGCAGGCGTTCGCGCCAATACTCGCGAAGAATGGCGGCGGCGCCGTCGTCAACCTCAACTCAGTGGCCTCGTTCGTCAGCTTCCCGATTCTCGCGGCGTACAGCGCCTCGAAGGCGGCGACACACTCGCTCACCCAAGTCACGCGCGCGATGCTGCGGGGGCAGCACACACAGGTCTTTGGCGTGTATCCCGGCCCGATTGACACCAGGATGGCCGAGGAGCTGCCGCTCGAGAAGGCGTTGCCTGCGGATGCCGCGCGGGCGATCGTCGCCGGCATCATTGCGGGAAACGAAGAGATCTTCCCCGACAAGGTGAGTCAGGGCACGGGGCCGGCCTTCTTCAAGGATCCGAAAGGACTCGAGCGGCAGGTCGTTGGGTCAGCTTGACAGCGGGCGGCACGCTGAACTCGAGTGTCCCGCAGGGCTGCCCGCGTTCCCGGCTACGCCGATGCTTCCGAAAAGACGGTCAGCAGGAAACCGCTCGGATCGGTGACCTCGAACGCGCGGCTCTTCCACTCCGTGTCGCGCGGCTCCGACTTGAGCGTGATGCCGGCATTCTTCGCTCGCCTCGCTATCTCGTCGACGCTGCCCGGCGTCGAGATAGACAGGCGCAGGCCGATTCCCTTCTCGCGGTCGCGCCCCTTCTTCCAATCGTCCTGGTTCAAGCCGATCTGAGTGTTGCCAGCGCGCAGCATCACGCCGAGCAGTGTCCCTTTCTCTTCCCACCGCTCGTCGATCGTGAAGCCGAACGCCTCGTAAAAGGTGATGCTCTTCTGCAAATCGTCGACCGTCAAGGTGGGAACGATAGCGCTAATCTGCACAGCTTCTTGCGTTGTCGCCACGAGAGCCTCCTCTTGTTTGATCTTGTTTCGTTCATCCGCAGGCTAGCGGGCTTCGCCCGGATCTTCAAGCACGGCCGTGCGAAGGGTCGCACGAGCCCCGCCGCGACACTCAGGCATGGCAAGTTCTGGCGGTGATCGTGCATGAGCCGACCGTCTACGCTTGCGCTGTACGTCAATGCGGCGGGATAGGAGGATCTGGCGTCGGCAGCAGCACGGAGTGGCGTGACGCGATGACCAAGCACGTGTTGTTCGTTCAGGGTGGCGGCAAGGGCGTTCACGACGAGTGGGACAACAAGATTGCACAAAGCCTCGAGCGGAAACTCGGTCCGAAGTACACCGTTCGCTATCCTCGGATGCCTCGCGAGGCTGATCCGAAGTATGCGGACTGGAGCGCTGCGCTGAGACGGGAATTCGCGGAGCTCGACGACGGAGCAATCCTGGTGGGTCACTCGATCGGCGGAACGATTCTGATCCGAACCGTCGCCGACGATCCTCCCAAGCTGACCATCGGTGGCATCTTCCTGATTGCGGCCCCATTTGTGGGCGGCCATGGGTGGCCCAGCGAGGACATCGAACCGCTATCACGTGTTGGTGTCAAGCTGCCTCGCCACGTCCCGGTCTATCTCTATCACGGCAGCAAGGACGAAACGGCGCCGGTCGCGCACGTTCACCTCCACGCGAAGTCCATTCCGCAGGCCATCGTGCGCGAGCTTTCCGGTCGCGACCATCAGCTCAATAACGACATGTCAGAAGTCGCCGCCGATATTCGGCATCTCGAGGGCGGCGCGGCCGATCCACTCCAGGAAGAGTGACCGACGCGGAAGATCATTGTCGGCGCCCAGGTTTTCATGGATGGCGTGATGCAGGCGCCCGGTGGGGGCCCGGCCGTGGTTGTCGAGCCACTCAAGGGTGTCAGCTCCGCTTGACGGACAAGCCAGCTCGATTGCAACGACCAATAGTCACGCGCTCTGATCGCCCCAGCCTTCCGCTTCGCTGGTCGATGCGTCACCGAGAGTTCGTCAATCGCATGCAGTCGCACTGTTTCTACTCGGGACCGAAATGCGACATCCACAGTTCCATCGTCAACATCAGCAGCGTGATCACGCCGGCGATTACCAGGACCGTTCGGTCATTGGATCCGCTGCCACACCGTGTCGGTTCGACCATCACGCGTGCGTGCATCCCGCCGCATTCCAACCCGGCGCCGCCTGGACATCGTGTCAGACGCCGTCATCCGAAATCGCTTGGCGCGTGTTTGAATCGTCGAAGGAGCCCGGCCGTTGGTCTGCTTCTGGCAAGGTCACTCAACCGGTTTTGTTTTACAGCACTTTGCAGTGCGTGGCTGTAGGGATTGGCGACCGACTCAACAGCAGGGTGTATGAGCGCAAGACACACAATCGTCATGAAGACGCCCGCCGGTCGCTTGACAGCAAGCGCTGCGCCCCGCCCCATACGAGCGGGAGTGACACCTCTGACCATCCATCGGGCGGCCGCGCGGCGTGGACTCGCGACGGGGTGCGGGTTATGACGAACGCGAGGAGCGATGGCGACCTGGTCGGGACGGGCATCGCAGGCCTTGACCCGCTGTTTTTCGGCGGCATCCGGCGCGGCAACCTGGTGCTGGTCAAAGGTGAACCGGGCAGCGGCAAGACCCTCCTCGGGACGGAGTTCATCTATCGAGGCGCGACGCAGTACGGCGAGCCCGGTCTCATCGTCGTGTTCGAATCGAACCCGATCCTGTTGCGACGGGACGCGGTGGCGTTCGGCTGGGATCTCGAGGCACTTGAACGGCAGAACACCCTGAAGATCATCGCGACCAGTCCGCAGGTCCTGGATCAGGAGCTGCGTGGCACCGACGGTGTGCTGCTGCAGACCGCACGCGAGATGGGCGCACGGCGAATCTTCATCGACAATGTGGCACTCCTCGGCGCTGCCTCTTCGCACAACGATCGATCGACCAACGGAAACGGCACCGGGTCGCCGCGGGAGATGTTCCAGCACCTGCTCGATGGGCTTCGGCGTGAAGAGCTGACCGGCATCGTGGCACACGAAACGAGCGCCCACATGAATGCCGTGTTGACGCTCGAATCCGCCGAGATTCTGGCCGACACCGTCATCCACCTGCACCGCGGGCGGCATGAACGCGGCGTGTTCCGGCGGATTGAAATCACCAAGAGCCGAGGACAGCGGTTCGATGAGGGCGAGCACACGCTCCACATCTCCGATGGCACAGGACTGGAAGTGTTTCGGCGCGTGCAGTCCGATGTCCGCGAGCGTCTGGCGCAGCCCGCGTCGGATTTCAAACGATCCGCGGTCGGCATCGATGCCATCGATCAGCTGTGCGGCGGCGGCCTCTACGTCGGATCGGTGTCGCTGATCATCGGCAACTCCGGCTCCGGCAAGTCGATTCTCGGCTATCAACTCGTGGCGGAAGGGGCCGAGAAATTCGCGAAGCGGGCGTTGCTTATCAGCTCCGACGAACATCCGGCGCAAATCCTGCGGAACGCCGATACGCTCGGTCTTCGGTTACGGCAACACGTCGAGAGCGGCGCGGTGCAGTTGCTGCACGCATCGCCGCTCGAAGTGGAAGTGGACGTCCTCTACGCGACCATTTGTCGTGCCGTCGAGCAGCGGGGGGTTGAACGGCTCGTCCTCGACGGTGTGACCGCGATCGCGAATGCCTTGCACGACGAACGGCGCTTCCGAGAGTTCATGCACGGACTGATGGCATTCACGAAGCAGCGGCTGTTGACGACGTTCATCTGCTACGAGCATCCGGAAATCTTCGGCCTCAGCCGTTTCATGCCCGACAACGGCATCAGCTCGATTGTCGACAACATCGTTCTACTGACATTCGTCGAGCTCGGAGACCGCCTGCGGCGTGCCATGCTCGTGGCGAAAGCGCGCGGGTCCGACCACGCCCTCGCGACGCGGGAGTACACCATCGGGCCGGGCGGCATCACCGTTCTACCGGAAGGACCGGAGACCCTGCCGCTGGCGTCGTTCCGCGCGTATTTGGGTCTGCTGAGCCGCGCGCCAACACGCGTCGACGCCGACACGAGCCAGCGGCGCCGTAAGTCCGACGTGCCGGTGAACGAATGAACGAGCCGCCCCCCGATGCGATCGCCGCTGATGGCGTGTCTCCGGCGGTCAGAGCGGAATTGCTCGATCCCGCCGCCTGGCGCGACGCGCTGCAGGGGTACGCGCGCGCCACCAAACTCGCCGTCTTGATGGTGGACGAGAGCGGCGCGCCGATCGGGTCATGTGTCAATCCGCATCGCTTGTGGCAAGTCGTGACGGCCGCCCAGCAGCAACCCACGACCTGCCCCTTCTGCCTGCACCCGGCCTCGAATTGTCAGGCGCTTGCCGAGGCACGCCGATTGGGAACGATCACGTTCGCGCGGGACCGCTCAGGACTGGCGCATGCGGTCGTGCCCGTCCGTCTTGGGTCGCACTCGCTCGCGTTCCTGTTGGCCGGCCAGATCTTCGACCAGTTTCCCGAGCAGCTGCTGCTCGACGATCTGGCCCGTGCGACGGCCACGTCACCGCTCGAGCTCTGGGATATCGCCCGCCGTGAAGTACCGGTGAGCCGCACGCTGCTGCAGGCGTACGCCGATCTTCTGTCGACGCTCGCCGAGTCGTACGTGCGCGCGAACCATGCGGCGATTCTCGATCGCCAACGGTATGCCGAGATCCTGGGGCTCCATGCGGATCTCGCCGAACGGAAGGAAATCGAGGCCGCGCTGAAGCAGGCCGACCGCAGGAAAGATCAGTTTCTGGCGACCCTGGCGCACGAGCTCCGCAACCCGCTGGCCCCGATGGTGACGGCCGTCCACCTCTTGAAGGATGGCGCGACGAACGGGCAATCGGTGGATCGAGCGCTCGCGACGCTCGACCGGCAACTGCGTCACATGGTGCGCCTGATCGACGACCTGCTCGATTTTTCGAGAATCTCGCGCGGACAGATTTCACTTCGTCGCGAGCGGGTCGCCATCGCCGCACTGATTGCAACCGCGGTGGAGACGAGCCGACCGGAGATCGAACAGCGGCAGCATCAGTTGGTGCTGGTACAGCCGGATGATCCCGTGTGGCTCGACGTCGATCCCGTACGAATCAGCCAGGCGATCTCGAATCTGTTGAACAATGCCGCACGGTATATGAACCCTGGCGGCGAAGTGCGGCTGTCGGTCGTGGCGCAGGGAGATCGCCTGGTGGTCTCCGTCGCCGATCGGGGCGTCGGCATTGAGCCCGACGTCATCGGCGATGTATTCGACATGTTCGTGCGCGGCAAGTGGTCCGCACAATCGGCGCCTGGTGGCCTCGGTATCGGGTTGACCCTCGCCAAAACACTCGTCGAGATGCATGGCGGAACTATTGCGGTGAAGAGCGATGGCGCGAATCGAGGCAGTGAATTCACCATCACCCTCCCAATCGCCTCGCCACAGGCAGAGACGCGGCGTACCGAGATCGATCGGGACAGCAAACAGGAATCACGGCACTCGGCGATGATGCGGATCCTCATTGTCGAAGACAACGCCGATGCGCGCGAAATGTTGAGCGACGCGCTCGCCAGCAAAGGCCACGAGGTACGGACTGCGAGTGACGGCCCAGCCGCGTTTCACATCCTGGAGGAATGGCAGCCGGATGTGGCGCTGCTCGACATCGGTCTGCCTGGCATGACCGGCCACGATGTGGCCCGCCGCGTCCGAGCCAACCCGGACCTTCGCCACGTGGCACTCGTGGCGCTGACGGGATGGGGCCAGGAAAAAGATCGTCAGCTCTCCGCCGACTCCGGCATCGACCACCACCTGACCAAGCCTGTCGATCCGGAACAACTCGAACGCGTGCTCGAGGCGGTCGTCAGACATTAGGAGCCCACACCGGTCGATCGCACTCCGCGTCGTGATCCCTTGCGGAATCAGTTCGATGGCTTGCGGCTGCCGACTCTTATCGCGTCTGTTATGACATCGCGGCAGGTTTTGTGGGAGACTTCCGCCGTGATGACGAAGAAATCGTATCTGCTGCTGCTCGTCACCGTCCTCGGCGTCGCAACCATCCGCGCCGCGGGTCCGACGATCGCGATCGACGCGGCCTCACCAGCCGGCAAGGTCAGTCCCTACTTCTATGGACTGATGACCGAGGAGATCAACCACTCCTACGATGGCGGCTTGTACGGCGAACTGGTACGGAACCGCGCGTTGCTTGATGATCCGGCCGCTCCGGCGCACTGGTCGGCCGTGCAGGGAGACGGGGCATCCGCTGCGATCGCGCTCGATCCGGGCGAACCGCTCAACCAAACGATCGGCACGAGTCTGCGCCTCAACGTCAGCCAGGCTTCGAAAGACCATGCCGCGGGTATGGCCAACGAGGGTTACTGGGGTATACCCGTCAAGCCCAACACGCGGTATCACGCTTCTTTCTATGCCAAGGCAGCGCCAGGATTCGTCGGACCGATCGCCCTGTCGATCCAGAGCACCGATGGGCGGACGGTCTATGCGACGGCAACCGTGTCCGGTGTGACGCAAGCGTGGAAGCAGTATGACGCCACGCTTCAGACCCGTAGCGTGGCACCGACGACGAGCGCGCGCTACGTTCTTACCATCGATCGTCCTGGCCAGCTCTGGTTCAGCCTGGTGTCGCTCTTTCCGCCGACGTTCAAGGATCAGGCGAACGGCTTTCGACCGGACATCATGCAGATGATGGTGGACATGAAGACGAAGTTCCTGCGTTTCCCGGGCGGAAATTACCTCGAAGGCGATCAGATCGCCGACCGCTTCGAGTGGAAGAAAACCATCGGGCCGCTCGCCGATCGCCCGGGACACCGGGCACCGTGGGGGTATCGCTCGACCGACGGTTTGGGACTCTACGAATTCTTACTCTGGTGCGAAGACATGAACGCCGACCCGGTGTTGGCGGTGTACGCGGGCTATTCGCTGAAGGGCGTACACGTGAACCCGGGAGCGGATCTCGAGCCTTACGTCCAGGACGCACTGGACGAGATCGAGTACGTCATGGGTCCGGCCACGTCGAAATGGGGGGCGCTCAGAGCCAAGGCCGGACATCCGCAGCCGTTCAAGTTGACCTACGTCGAGGTGGGCAACGAGGACTGGTTCGACAAGTCCCTTTCCTACGATCAGCGCTTCGCGCAGTTCAATGCGGCGATCAAGGCGCGCTATCCGCAGCTGAAACTCATCTCGACCGTCGGGTTCGAGCAGCCGGAGAATCTCCGCGTCCACAGCGTCAAGCCTGACGTGATCGACGAGCACTACTATCGCACGGTCGAAGTGTTCCTGAAGATGGCGCGCGGACAGTACGAGAAGTACGATCGCCGTGGACCCGAGGTGTTTGTCGGCGAATGGGCGGCCTACGAGACGCCATTCGAGCCATGGAACCCTCGCTCGCGCGGCGAACCGCCGACCCCGAACATGTGGGCCGCCATCGGCGACGCCGCGTTCATGACCCAGATGGAGAAGAACTCCGACATTGTCGTGATGAACGGCTACGCGCCGATGTTCGTCAACGTCAACCCCGGCGCGCGGCAGTGGCGCCCGAACCTGATCGGCTACGACGGGCTGAGCGTCTTCGGATCGCCGAGCTATCACGCGATCAAGATGTTCAGCACCCATCTCGGCGATCAGATCCTGAAGGCCACGGCAACCGACACGGACGTGCTCGTCTCGGCGACTCGAGACAGCCGGTCGGGCACGATCTACGTGAAGCTGGTGAACTCCGGCGACGCGGAGGCGCCGATTCAATTCGATCTCCAGGGTGTCCGAACGGTGGCCGCGGCGGCAACAACCGAGGTGCTGGCTGCGGATCCGAAAGCGACCAATTCGATTGACGCCCCAGGCACCGTGGCACCGGTCACATCGAAAATCTCCGGGGTCACATCGGGCTTTACCTACAAGGTCCCCGCCCACGGCATCGCGGTTGTGACGCTGGAGTCTCGCTGAGCGCACGCAGGTCCGGCGCTTGGTAACATCTCTCTGCATGTGGGAAGAACGGTGGCATCCGCTGCGCGAGGAATGGGTGATCGTCGCGGCGCACCGGCAGTCGCGGCCGTGGTCGGGTGCGGAGGTTGGCGCTCGCGCGAACAAACCGCCGGCGTTCGACCGGACGTGCTTTCTGTGTCCCGGAAATCCACGAGTCAGCGGCGCCGTGAACCCGTCGTACACAGGCACGTTCGTGTTCGACAACGATCACCCGTGCGTAGGCGCGAATGCTCCGCGTGAACT
>JBKPNQ010000140.1:0-10579 GCA_046732715.1 Acidobacteriota bacterium
GGCTGTGCGTCGCTTCGGCCGCGACGTGAGCGGACGCAATCATTCCCGCGCGCAGCTTCAGCGTGAGATTCTCGATCGAGACGGTAATCTCGAACGACCGCGCCTTGGGATCGGCTGCAGGCGCAACCGACGAGACCCGTCCCTGAAACGATTCATTCGCGAATGCATCGACCGTCAATGGCAAGGGCATGCCGACGCGGAACATTCCAAGTGCCGTATCCGGGACACTGAAGCGTGCCTTGACGGGATCCAGGTTCGCCAGCGTAAATGCCGGCGCGCCCGGTGAGACGAGCGTTCCAACCTCGACGTGACGTTCGAGGAGAATGGCGTCAAACGGCACGCGCAGTTCGGTGTCGCCGAGTGCGATGCTCGCTTCCTGGAGTTGCGCCGCGGCCGCACTGGCTCGCTGGTTTGCGGCGGCGACTGACGCCGTTGCGGCGTCGACCTTCGCCTTCGCCGCGTCGAATCTCGCCGTGCTGGCGTCGTACGCCGGCTTGGTGATGCTTTCCTGCTGCCAAAGCGCGGCGATGCGGGCGAAATCGGATTCCGCCTGCGTTAGACTCGCCTGCGCCTCGGCAAGTGCAGCCTCCGCCGCACGAACGCCTGCTCTCGTTTCGTCGCGTGTGCCCTGGGCTTTGTCGACGATTGCCTGATAATCACTGGCCCGCAGGCGAGCGAGCACGAGTCCTGTCGCCACGGCGGCGCCTGGCTCCAGCGCACGGAGCCGTCCGTCGGCGCCTTTCGTTCGGCAGACTTCCACGACATATCCCGACACGCGGAACGCGAGATCGACCTGGGCATTCGGTGTGATGATGGCTGAGTATGCGGTGGACTCGCCGCCGGTCGACGCGTTGACCGTCACGAGCCGAACGGCCTTCGCCGTGCGAGCGTCGACGTCAGAGGCGCCCCGACCGACGCACCCGACCGCCACGACCGCCGCGATCGTCGTCCAGCCGAGCGGAGTCTGGAATTCCCGGATCTTCATTGGTCCCGGCCCAGAGCCCTTTCATAATCAGCGTCCGCCGTTGCGAGCTCCATCAATGCCTCGGTATAACGATGGTTCGCCTCCGCAAGGCTTGATTCGAGCTTTGCAACATCACTCAGAACGACCTCTCTCTGCAGGTATCGATTCCGCGCCACGCGAAGGACTTCGCCACTGGACAACTGGAGCGCCTGCGCCAGCTGCACTGCCTTGCGCGCTTCGATGATTCGTCGATACTGATGCCCGACGTCGGCCATCACGCGTGCTGCCGCGTCTTTGAACTCCAAGGCCGTTTGAGCTTCCACGGCTTCCTTCGTCTCGACCTCCTTTCGTTTTCTGCCCCAATCGAACACATCCCAGGTTGCCTGGAGGCCGACGCTGCTGACGGCGTGGGGAAAGACGCTGCTGTAATTGATGGTGCGTAATCCAAACAGCGACAGACTCAGGTCGGGGATTCGGTCGGCGTTGGCGAGCTGACGTTCGAGTTGCGCCTTGCGCTGCTGCAATTTCGCGAGGCGGATCTCCGGACGAAACGACAGAGCTTCAGCGTACGCATCGGGCAAAGACAGAGGCTCGCTCTCGACGATGCTAGACGCAGTGATTTCGAGCGGCGCATCGATCGGTCGCCCCATCAAACGATTGAGCTGTTCTTTCTGACTTGCGATCGGATCGTCCATTTTGAGCAGTTCGTACTCCGCCTGGACGAGTTGTGCTCTGACGTTCAGCAGGTCAGCCTGCAATGCGACCCGTTGGACCACTTGCTGGCTTGTTTCGCGATCGAGCTCTTTGAGGAACTCAATCGTGGCTTGCAGCGTCGCTTTGCCACTCTCGGCTCGCGCGATGCCGTAGTAGAGGCGCCGTACTTCGTTGACGATACCCTGTCGCGTCGCGCGCACTTGTTCAGTGGTCGTTTCGACGCCGACTTTGGCAAGCTCGATGCCCAAACCGATCTTATGCAGCTGGGTCAGCGGCTGTGCGACGCTGACATAGCCGATGAATCCAAAACGTAAAGGACTCTGCAGGGTCGTCGTTTGCCCCGGGATAGGACCATCGTGCGGGTAAACTCCGAGGCTTCCACGCTCCAGGGTGATACCTAATTGGTTGAGCGGCTGCGACCCCAGCGCAATGAGCGAGAAGGTCGGCAATCGACGGATCCGAGCGACGTCGACTTGTCGCCGTGCCTTCTCGTCATCGAGCTCAGCCACACGGATCGATCGATCGTGAGTTGCCGCGGTGCGCACGGCTTCGCTCAGGGTGATGGTCTGAGCATGCAACACAGGGGGGGCAACCGAGCTGGTAAACGCGAACAGCAATACCGGGCGCAGGCCGAAAGAGAGATGCTGCCGAACCATTGCTCTTCCACCTTTCAGGTAAGCAGCGGCCGTCAGACTGGGTGAGCAGCCGGATTACGAGATCATCCTAATCAGCGACGCTCGCGAGGTCTTGAACGAACTGGCTATTGCAGGCGGAGCGACCTCGGTGCGAGAATTCGCTCATGCCACTCCGTGCCCGCCATGATCTGGCACCGTGGCCTACCGCGATGATCGTTTGGGGCCCAGGCTTCAGGGCCGCCGCGCACCACCATCACTGTGTCCAATTGATCTTGGCGTTGCGAGGCTCGCTGCTCGTGCGGGCCGGACGAAACAGAGCCTGGAAGAAGTGTGCGGCGGTCTGGGTGCAGACCGATGCGACGCATGAGGTGGACGCGCGCGGCACCACTCTGCTCATCGGATTCATCAGTGCGGAGAGCGATTTGGGTGCAACGCTGTCCGAACGCATCGAAGGCGACATTGCCTGCGTCCCTGCGCGGCAGGTTGCTCACTGGCGTGCCGTGTTGGGGCTCACGCCCAACGACGCACGCGCCGAACGGTGGCTGACCACATGCCTCCCACGCAGGGCGCACAGTACGACGATCCACCCGGGCGTCCAGCGGGTGTTGGCCCATCTTCGCGAGCCAAGCGCCGCGTTCGACGATCTATCGCTGAAAACACTTGCCCGGGTCGCCGGCTTATCGTCGTCCCGCTTCATGCACGCGTTTACGCAGTCGGTAGGCGTTCCTGTTCGTCCGTACATTCTGTGGCTGCGACTGCAGCGCGCGGCATGTGACTTGAAATCCGGCACCAGCGTCACCAGCGTCGCCTATCGAGCAGGGTTTGCCGACGCCGCCCATCTGACCCGGACGTTTCGTCGCATGCTCGGCATCACACCCTCGCAGCTTCCCTTGTTCAAGAGACTGAGCCTGGGATTCTCGACCGAGACCAACGCGCGTGACGATTGCGCCAGTCAATCCCCTGCGGTGTGGCCGACCGAGATCTCGTATCAGGCGAGATAAAAAGATCAACCTTCGAGTGGGGCGCCGGCCGGCCGATGGATCCGAAAGGGTCTATAGCCAGTCGCCAACAGCACCTTACCATCGGCGGACGTGCGGCAACACCGCCTGCGCTCCGTGGGGCCATTCAACTGTGGCTCCGAACGGACTGTTCGCAACACTGCGGTGGCTGTTCTTCATCGACCTCGTATAAGTCAGCCAGTTCGTTCAAGACACGCGCGAACCGCGATCATTAGGATCGATCAACATCAACGGACCAACCACATCCATTCAGACTGATGGAGCGTAATATGTCCAAGAGTATTGGCCGAAAAATTTTCATCAACCTCGCCGTTCGTGATCTGAAGCGCGCGAAGGCATTTTTCTCGGCGCTCGGTTTCGATTTCAACCCGAAGTTTACTGATGACAATGGCGCGTGCATGGTCATCAGCGATGACGGCTATGTGATGCTGCTCGCCGAGCCGTTCTTCAAAACCTTCACCACGCGTCAGGTTTGCGACACCTCACGGCAGACTGAAGCCCTGCTCGCCTTGTCCTGCGAGAGCCGGGGTGACGTAGACGCGCTGGTGAAAAAAGCGACTGACGCCGGCGCCCGTGACGCGATGCCTGCGCAGGATCACGGGTTCATGTACGGCAGGAGCTTCTACGATCTCGATGGGCACCATTGGGAGGTGTTTTGGATGGACCCGAAGGCGGTGGAGCTCGGGCCGCAAGCCTACATGGTGTCCCAGCAGAAGTGATCCGATCCGCGATCCAACGGCATAGAATTTCATATGCCCGATCAGCGTGTCGTGCTCATCACGGGAGCGTCGTCTGGCGTTGGCCAATCCGCGGCTCGACTTCTTGCTGAACACGGTTACAAAGTCTTCGGCTCGAGCCGGAATCCGGCCGTCGCGATCGCCATTCCTCGTGTGGAGATAGTGCCCCTGGACGTGCGAGCGGATGACTCAGTGCGGGCCTGCGTCGAAGACGTCGCACGTCGCAGCGGGCACATTGACGTGTTGATCAACAACGCCGGCTACGAGCTCGCCGGTGCGTTGGAAGAACTCTCCATCGACGAAGCCAGAATGCAGTTCGAGACGAATTTCTTCGGCGTCGTCAGGATGGTCAATATGGTGTTGCCGATCATGCGCCGGCAGAATCGCGGGCAGATCATCAACGTCAGCTCACTCGCTGGTCTGTCATCGATTCCATTCATGGGCATCTATTCGGCTAGTAAGTTTGCTCTGGAAGGGTATACGGAAGCCTTGCGGCATGAAGTCCAGCCCTTCAACATTCACGTCTCGATGGCGGAGCCCGCATTTCTCAAGACGGCGATGGTGGAGCATCGGCAGATTGGCGCCGGTCGGGTGATTGAGTACGAGGCGTGGCGAGAGCGAGCGCTGCGTGCCATTCGCACGCACGAAGAGAGGGGGCCAGGGCCAGAACTTGTCGCCGAGACGCTACTTGAAATTATCTCCAGCCGCGCTCCACGGCTACGCTACCTCGTCGGACGACAAGCAAAATTCGTCGCCGGTTTGCGGAGAATTCTTCCTGCAGCGCTGTTCGAGCGAGGAGTACGTCGAACATTCTCGCTGGACGAGGATCGATGACGACGCGTCACTGATCTCGCGTCACTCTCAATCTCGCGTCACTCACAAATCTCGCGTCACTCTCTTGACAAAAGGCATCGACGGCCCGACACTGGGGTCCCCAGGCTCAGTCTCCCTCCTTTTCACTTCCAGGTGCCCCATGGTCCGTGTGCACAGGTGTGTACTAACGCTTCTCGTTCTCGGTGTGTCACTGCGTGCGGCGTCCGCACAGGAGTGTGCGTGGACGCTGCGGCAGATCACGTCGGGCAGTCTTGAGACCGGCAATGTCAGCATGAGCGCAGACGGCCAGCGCGTGGTGTTTCTAAGGTTCACCTCGGGCGACGCCGAGGTGCGATTGTTTGACGCAACATCCGGCACCACGACGACGCTCGGAAGCGGGTGGAATCCAGTCATCAACATGGCTGGAACGAAGGTCGGGTTGGTGACCATGGCCAACGACCCCGCCATCGTCGACACGCAAACCGGCGTGATGACGACCTGGCCCGTCGGTCCAGTCTACGAGGCGGCTCTGAGCGCCGATGGCAGCCGGATCGCATTCATTTCGACCCGCGGCGATCTCGATCCCAGTCACTCCAACCCCTACCAGTATCCGCAGGTGTTCGTCATGGATGTGGCCACTGGTGGAATTACGCAACTGTCCGATATCACCGCGTATTGGGTGACGAACGTAGGTCTCAGCGGAGATGGCACGCGCGTGGTATGGGTGCAGGACTTCGCGTCGATGAAGACGGTCGATCTCTCAGATGGCCAGATCCGAGACCTTGGTGTCGGATTCTCACCTGTGATCACCGAGGATGGCAGCAGCGTCGCTTACATAAACGACTGGGGTACCGAGCTTCGTGCGATCGACCTGGCCAGCCACGTGGAACGAGTCGTGGCGAGGAGCGATCGTGGGTTCGGCTTTCCACGGTTCTCGTCTGATGGCCAGCGCATCGTGGTCCTGTCGTCCGGCGACGTTACTGGCAGCAACCCAGATCTGGATGTCGAACTCTTCGTCGTCGACCTCGCGTCCGGGAATGTCACGCAAGTGACGAGCGGCTCCGGCAATTTCTCCATGCCCATTCCAGGCATCAACGGCGATGGCACGCGCGTCGCCTTCGCGGATGGACGAGCGCTGACAGGACCGAATCCCGAAGGAAACTTCGAGGTGTTCGTCGCCACGTGCGGACAGAACAGTGTCGTGCCGTACGAGTTCGGTGGCTTTGAGAGTCCGCTCCTGGCAGACGGATCGGCATCATTTAGAAAAGGCGCGAATGGTCGCGTGGTGCCGGTTGCGTTTCAACTCCGGCGCAATGGAGAAATTGTGGCGACCGCGACGGCATCGATGGTCGTGCACAAAGTGTTGGATGAAGCGACCGGAACAATCGATATGACCGACCTCACCACCGATGCGGGTCAATCAAACGAGGACAGCGGCTGGTTCCGTTACGATGCTCAAACCGAACGCTACGTCTTCAACTTAAGCACGAGGAACATGTCCGCTTCTGCCACCTATCGTATCCAGGTCACCCTGAATGACGGAACGGTACACACCGCAATCTTCTCGCTTCGGTAAGGCACTTAAGGCAACGGAGTCTGAACTCCGTTCGAGGTTACAACGCGGTATCGCCACGGCGGAAGTTGCGACGTCCGCCGTGGGCGCACCTGACACGCGATGACGGCCGCACGCCCGTTAGGGCCGCGGAACGGTGACCACGACCGACGTCCGCGAGGCCAGACCTGAGGCGTCCACGCATTCGAGGGTGACCGTGTAGGTGCGGCCCTGGCCGAGCGCGCGTTCGGCTCGGAGCAGCAGTGACAACGGTCCGGTGATCTCCCAATCGGGCGACGAATCGCCATCGCCGAGGCCGTTCACCGGATCGCTGCTGCTGACGGAGACGATGCGGCACGTCGTGTACGGCCCGCACGCATCCGCGACCGACACGGCGATCGACACGGGCACCATCTGATGGTTGGGCGCACCGAGCACGTTCGGCGTCGCCGTGGCGCCCGTGATCGTTGGCGGGTCGACATCCGTCACGAAGACGTTCACAGTATCGGTCGCGACGCCGCCACGTCCGTCGGTGACGGTCAGTGTGATCGTGTGGGGGCCGCCCGGCAGATCGACAACCGCGGTCGCCCCGGTCGCGCTACCGAAGTCCCCCGTCCACGTAAACGTCAGCGGATCTCCATCCTCGTCCCACCCCCATCCATTGAGAGAGACGCGCGCGGTGCAGCCGTTGATCGTATAGCTCGCGTCATGACCGGCGAACGCAACCGGCACCTTGTTGGGCAGAGAGTACGCCGAGAGTCGGGTGACGAACGCATCCGTTGACCCGCCGAGCCACGGCTGAAACGCGTTCAGGACGGGGAAGTCCTGGGAATCGGTTCGGCCTACAACCCAGACGTCACCAGTCGGGGAGAACGCGAGCCGATTCGCCGTATCGAAGCCTGAGCCGCCAATTGCCGTGGATCGCACCACCGTTTGGCCGTCGGGTGTCAATTGCGCGGCGAACGCGTCGAACCCGAGGACCTGTTCCTGAACGGCTCCGACGAGCGGGAAATCGTACGAGCCGGTCTGACCTGCTAAATGGATCTGGCCGGCCGCATCAATCGCGATGTCGAGCGCGCCATCGTCACCCTGTCCGCCGAAGAACGTAGAAAACACGAGCGATGTCCCATCCGGCTGCAGCTTCGTCACGAACGCATCCGAGTAGCTGCTGTAGTTGTACGGCTTGTACGCGTTATAGGTGGGGAAGTTGTAGGAGCTCGTGTTCCCGGCTACATAGATCCCGCCCTGCGCATCCACCGCCAGGCCGATGACCGCGTCTCGGTCCACGCCGCCAAGATAGCTGGAGAAGACGACTCGCGATCCGTCGGCAGAGAGCTTTGCGACCAGGCCGTCCGTGAAGCCGCCGCCGAACGCCGGCTGGAAGGCGGAGGCGATCGGGAAGTCCGGCGACGATGTGTAGCCGGCGACGTAGATCTGGCCATCGGCGCCTAGCGCAACCTGATTGAGCTCGTCGCTGCCGCTCCCGCCAAGATACGTGGCGTACTGAACCGACGTGCCATCCGGAGCGATCCTCGCGACGAATCCATCGCTGAATCCGCCCGCATTCGCGCGCTGCACGCCGTTCACGCCGGGCAGATCGGTCGATCCCGTGCCGCCCGAGATGTACAGCTCGCCGCCCGGGCCGAGCGCGAGGGCGTCACCATTCTCGAATGACGATCCACCGTAATAGGTGGAGTACACGATCGCTCCGGAAGGATCGAGCTTCGCGACCCACATATCCGACGAGCCGCGGAGATTCGACTGAAGCGGATGAACGAGCGGAAAATCGGCTGATGTGGTGTGACCAGCCACGTAGACTGCCCCCGCGGCGTCGACGGCGACCGCGTTGGCGGTGTCGAAGCCAGTGCCACGGAAGTACGTGGAGTACACCACCTGCGATCCGTCCGGCGTCAGCTTGAGCACGAATGCATCGGCATTGCCGCCGAACACCTCACTGAATCCGACGACATAGACGAAGCCGCTGCCGTCGACGGCCGTATCAGTCGCGTCGTCGTAGGCGTAGTTGCCGAAGTAGCTGGACGACTGAACCTGCGACACGCTATCTGCACTGAGCACGACGTGTGCGGATAGGTACATGCCGATTCCGACACACGTCACGACCGCGAGGTTTTTCATGATGGGCATCCTGGGTTGAGGGCGCACGGGCGGCTATGGGCAACTGGGCCTGAGCGACGCACCGGGATTTAACAAGTGTCGTGCCGTATTTTCAGTAGCGAAGGGAGCGGAGTTTCCCGCAACGGAGGCGCAACGTGCGCAACGGATTCGTCGCGCGCTAACAGTTATGTGGTTGATACACGTCACATGAGGTCGGTAGGCGCGGCAGTTCACCGCCTGCGCACGATCGATCTGCGGCGACCGTGAAGCGGTGTTGCAGAGCGCATTGCCCGGCGCGTGAGTAGTGACGGTACTCGTCTGTGATGCTTTGTTGATGACGATCGCGACCGTGCCTTCCTTGGCGTTGTGATTCAGGTCGCAAAGGAATTTCCAGTCGCAGCGCCGGACCCTCGGAGAGCGCGGTCCCCTGTCGTTGGCGTCGCACAAGATTTTTGGCCCCGGCCAGAAGAAAGGGCGACGCTAAGCCAGATTCTCACAATCCCTCATCACTTCGACGGAGAACATCCGAACCTTGCCAACCGCTGCGTTTTCAATCGTTTCGCTGGCTCCACGTTGACCGCCTCAACCGTGGCGGGTTGGTTGCAGTCCAGCTGCACGTAACACCGCGACTTGTGTCGAGCGGTGCGGTTTCGCAAGGAGTCTTTTTGATGTCTCGATTTACAAGGTATGCGGCGGCTCTATCCGTGTGCGTGTCGCTGATTGCGCTCTCGGAGTATGCACTGCGAGCGGACATGCCGCATGTCGCCAGCGGCACATGGACTGGCGCGGGAGAGATCGCCGTTCCGAGCGGCGCCGCCTCAGTGGCCCTTGCAGACGGGGGCATCGTCGTAGCGGGCGGCGAGAGCGATGGCACTCCCTCGTCGACCATCTCGACGTACGACCCGGCGTCCCGCGCCTGGGCGCGTGTCGGCGACCTTGTCACTCCGCGATCGGGCCATGCGATGACGCTCCTGAACGACGGTCGCGTGCTGATCGCAGGGGGAACGGCTTCGTACGGTCCGACGTTTGACATCGAGATTTTCGACCCGGCGACCGCAACATCGGTCCACGCCGGCGACATGACTCTGCCACGTGTGAACCACGCTGCCGCGACTCTCAAGGACGGCCGCGTGCTCATCGTCGGAGGTTCGGACGGCACGGCGGCATTGAGCGGCGCGGAAATATTCGACCCGGCCGCCGGACAGAGCTCCGTCGTTGTCGCAATGTCCACCGCCCGCGTGAAGGCCACCGCGACGACGATGCTCGATGGCCATGTGTTGGTGGTCGGCGGCAGCGACGGCGTCAACGATCTCTCGTCGGCCGAGATTTTCGATGCGGCCACGAACTCATTTTTCGCGACCGGCGCGTTGCAGACCGCGCGCAGCGGCCACGTCGCGGTGTTGCTGCCGCACAACAATCAGGTGCTGATCGCCGGCGGTCTGTCGGCGAGGTCCGCGGTCGCGTCGGCGGAGCTCTATGCCGACTGGCGAGACGGCTTCGCGCCCACGCCCAACCCGATGTCGGTGGCGCGCAACGGCGGGATCGCCGCGGGGCTTCAGCCATACGATGTCGCGTTCGTCGCCGGCGGCGGCGCGGCTACCGGTGAATACTTCGGCTATGCGACGGTGAAGACCGACAAGGATGATTACGCACCGTATGAGACGGTCACGATCAGCGGCAGCGGCTGGCAGCCTGGCGAGACGGTGCGCCTGCGAGTCAGCGAGGATGCCGACACGCATTACGACTGGACACTCGAAGCGATCGCCGACGAGTTCGGTAACATCGTCAACTACGACTTTTATCCCCGGCAGGATGACATCTATCAGCATATCGGCATGCGGTTCTACCTCACCGCAACCGGAATCGCTTCCCAGGCGCTGACGACATTTACCGACGCGGGCTCAATCGCTCTCAATCCTTCCAATGGGCAGGTTGGTACTTCCGTAGCGGTAACGTCCGGCGGTGGCTCATTCCTCGGAAACTCGACCGTAGGGATCTACTGGGACGACGACTTAGTTACGCCTTTGACC
>JBKPNQ010000141.1:0-39744 GCA_046732715.1 Acidobacteriota bacterium
TGTTCAGTCCTCGAGATAGCAAGATGATTGCCGATCGGACCTGGACCGAAGAACGGTCAATAGATTAGGGCGTGAACGAATCAGGCGGGATCTACTAGTTTTGTCGGAGAGAGGGTGAATGAGGAAAGTATCGAGTAAACATTCCACGGTCCGAGGACGCGAGTGGGGCCGCGGCGGGTGAACCGCGGCGCCACCCGTGTCGTTCAGACCCCGATCACCTCGGTCAATTCCTTGACAGCCGCGGCGGACTTCTTGAGCGCCGCCTCCTCTTCCGCCGTCAGTTTGATCTGAATGATCTGTTCAACGCCTCTGGAGCCAAGCTTCACCGGCACCCCGACAAAAAGATCGCGCACGCCGTACTCTCCCTGCAGGAACACCGAGCAGGGCACGATCTTTTTCTTGTCTTTCAGAATGATTTCGACCATCTCCGCTGCCGCTGCCCCGGGCGCGTACCACGCACTCGTGCCGACCAGCTTGGTGATTTCAGCGCCGCCATCAGCGGTGCGCTTGCTGATCGCGGCGATACGCTCCGCGCTCATGCCGGGATAGTCCGGCAGCGGAATGCCCGCAATTGTCGAATACCGCGGCAGCGGGACCATCGTGTCGCCGTGTCCCCCCAGCACGAATGCGTGGATGTTCTCGACCGAGACGCCGGTTTCCATCGCGATAAACGTGCGCATCCGGGCCGAATCGAGAATGCCGGCCATGCCGATCACCCGCTCTCGCGGAAACTTGCTGAGCCGATATACCGCCTGGCACATGGCATCGAGCGGATTCGCCACCGGAACGATGATCGTGTTTGGCGAGTGCTTGACGATCTGCTCTGTCACCGACTGCATGATCTTGTAGTTCACGTTCAACAGATCGTCACGGCTCATTCCGGGTTTCCGTGGCACTCCCGACGTGATCACCACGACATCTGACTTCGCTGTGGCCGCCCACCCCTCATCATTGGCGCCGTAGCCGACCACGCGCGAATCCGATCCATCGATCGGGCAGGCCTCCAGCATGTCGAGTCCCACGCCGGCAGCCTTCGTATCAGCGATATCGATGATGACGACGTCGGCCAGTTCTTTGTTGGCGACCGCGCGCGCGACCGTGGCACCGACGTTTCCCGCGCCTCCCACCACTGTCACTTTCCGGTTCATGAATTCCCCGCACACATGAATCGCGCCTCGCCCGATCCGCCGTTCGGAGCGCCACGCACTATTTACATCAAAAGGAACGGCTCAGTTTGGAAACCGAGCAGTTACATCCTGGCGATCATCCGATCGGCGAACTCCGACGTCTTGACCTCGCGCGCGCCCTCCATCAGGCGGGCGAAATCATAGGTCACATGCCTGTCGGAAATCGCAGCGTCCATTCCCTTGACCACGAGATCGGCGGCCTCGGGCCAGCCAAGATGACGCAGCATCATCTCGCCCGAGAGAACGACGGAGCCTGGATTCACCTTGTCCTGATTGGCGTACTTGGGAGCGGTGCCGTGGGTCGCCTCGAAGATCGCGTGTCCGGTCACGTAGTTGATGTTGCCGCCTGGCGCGATCCCGATACCGCCGACCTGTGCGGCCAACGCATCGGACAGGTAGTCGCCGTTGAGATTCGGCGTCGCGATGACGTCGAACTCGTCCGGCCGCGTCAACACCTGCTGTAGCGTGATGTCGGCGATCGCATCCTTGATGACGATACCGGCACCCGGTTTACCCTCTGGGATCCGGCACCACGGACCGCCGTCGATTTCGACAGCGCCAAAGAACTGTTTCGCGGTCTGGTATCCCCAATCGCGGAACGCGCCCTCGGTGAATTTCATGATGTTGCCCTTGTGAACGAGCGTCACGCTCTTGCGCTTGTTCGCGATCGCGTAGCTGATGGCGCTGTGGATCAACCGCTCGGATCCGAGATAGCTGATCGGCTTGAGTCCGAGACCGACCTGCACCGGCACGTCCCGGCCGGGGGCCCCGATCGCCGCGAGCATTGTCTGCCACGCCTCGCCGGCCTCGACGGTGCCAAACCGAATCTTCTTGAACTCCTTGGGAAACTCTTTGGCGAAAAAATCGAGGAGCTTCTGCGCCTCGGGCGTGCCGGCCGCATACTCGATACCGGCATAGATATCCTCCGTGTTCTCGCGGAAGATAACCATGTCCACTTTCTCGGGATGTTTCACCGGAGAGGGCACGCCTCGATACCAGCGAACCGGCCGCAGGCAGACGAACAGATCGAGGAGTTGGCGGAGCGCGACGTTCAGCGACCGGATCCCTCCGCCAACCGGCGTGGTGAGAGGCCCCTTGATGCCGACGTAGTATTCTCGAAAGGCCTCGATGGTGTCGTCGGGCAACCAGTTATCAAATTGCTTATAGCTTTTCTCCCCGGCATACACTTCCATCCAGGCGATCGTGCGACGCCCGCCGTAGGCCTTCGCGACCGCGGCATCCAGCACTCGCACGCTCGCGCGCCAGATGTCGGGCCCGGTGCCGTCTCCTTCAATAAAAGGAATGATCGGATTGTCCGGGACGACGAGGCGTCCGTTTTGCCGTGAGATTGCCGTGCCAGTGGACGGCGGCTTGACAGTTGTAAAAGTAGCCATAGCTTTTAGGTCACATCACCCGGCACGTGTTACCCGATCTTCACAGAAACTGTGGAAAAGTTTGTGGAAATCGGATCCCACTGTGCACATCGCCCCGCGCCAATCCGCCATTTCGAGCGATTTGCACCACGATGGTGCGCGCACTGGCGCGACGAGAGTGCGCTTTCGAATCAACGGAACACGACATTATACTGACAGACTGAATCATGCATATCGTCATCGCCGATCAACTGCCCTCATCCGCCGTCGAACTGCTTCGCGGCGTCCCAGGATGGACCATTGATGCCCGCAGCGGGCGGGCCGCCGAAGAACTCTGCCGCGATCTCGTCAACGCGGATGCCCTCGTCGTCCGAAGCGCGACCAAAGTGACCGAGGCGATTCTCGCGTCAGCGCCCCAGCTGAAAGTCATCGCGCGCGCCGGCACAGGCGTCGACAACGTCGACGTCGCCGCTGCGACCGATCGTGGGATCGTAGTGATGAACGCGCCTGGCGCCAACAGCATCAGCGTCGCCGAACTTGCGATGGGCTTCATGCTCGCACTGGCCCGAATGATTCCCGTCGCCGACGCGTCGATGAAACGCGAGGTGTGGGAAAAGAAAAAACTCACCGGAGCAGAGCTCCGCGGAAAGACGCTCGGAATCGTCGGACTTGGACGGATCGGTCAGGAGGTCGGCGCGCGCGCCAAGTCGTTTGGCATGAATCTGGTGGCGCACGATCCCTTCATCTCTGAGCAGGTCGCCGGCACGCTCGGCATTCACCTGCTCTCGCTCGACGACCTCTGTGCGACCTCGGACTATTTGACACTTCACCTTCCGTCGACTCCGGAGACACGACACCTGTTCAACGCGGAGCGACTGGCGCGGTGCAAGCCTGGTGTCCGAATCGTGAACACGGCTCGTGGAGAATTGATAGACGAGTCGGCGCTCGCTGACGCTATCGAGTCCCGCCAGGTCGCTGGTGCCGGCCTCGACGTGTTCGAAAGTGAGCCACCCACGGAATGGCGCCTGCCAAAGCTCCCCCAGGTGATTGCGACGCCGCACATCGCCGCGTCGACGGCGGAAGCCCAGGAACAAGTCGGAATCGAGACGGCCGTGGCGCTCAGGGACTTTCTCCGCGAGGGCATTATCCGGAACGCGGTGAACTTCCGAGGCATCCGCGGCGAGGAATTCGCCCAGGTGCGGCCGTTCATGGTGCTGGCCGAGCGGGTCGGCATGCTCGTGTCGCAGATCGCCGAAGGACGAACCCGCGCGATCGGGATTCGCTACTACGGGCCGCTCGTCTCCGAACATGCCGATCTGATTGCCAGCTCCGTCGTCGTCGGCGTGCTGCGGCCGATGCTCTCCTCCAATGTGACGGTCGTGAACGCGCGCGCGCTGGCGGCCGAACGAGGAATCGAGATCATCGAATCGCGAAGCTCCAGGCCGCGTGCGCTGGCAAACATCCTGTCAGTGAAACTCCACACAACCGGCGGGGAGCGTTGGGTGGAAGGAACCGTGTTCGAAGGCGAGAGTCCGCGCCTCACCATGCTCGACGGCGTGGACGTGGAAGTTCCGCTGGATGGCCTCGGAACGGTGCTGGTTATCCGCAACGAGGATCGCCCTGGCGTCATCGGAGAGGTGGGCACGATTCTCGGTCGTCACAACATCAACATCGGCAGCTTTGCGCTCGGCCGGCGGGCGGGCGGAGCGGTCGGCGTCATCAATCTGGATCAGGAGCCGGGCGACACGTCGCGCAACGGTCCGGCGATCGAAGAACTGCGGGCGGCGAAGGCGATTACGGAAGTGAAGCTTGTAACCTTAGGAGGAGCCGCCGGGTAGCACCGGTCGTGAGATCGACCAACTCGACAGCGTCGGCGCCGACCTTGGCGACACGGTAGCGTCCGACGATGGTTTGACCCTCCGTCGCCATCAGCAATTCATCCCCGGAGCCGAGCAGCGCCGTCCGAGTCGAACCTTCTTCGGCAAGTCCGATCAGCACCAGGTCGGGCTCGGTTGGCGCTTCGGCAACAGCTGCCGGTACGGGAACCGCCGCTCGACGAGGGATCGCACGCTCGTTCTCGTCTCGAGCAGCAAATGCGAACGGATTCCTGATCGCAGCGCCCGGAGTTGGCGCGGCGGAGAGACGCTGTCGAAGACGTGCCGCTTGTGACTGCACACCTGCGGCAATCGAATCAAGCTGCGCAGCGTCGGCAGAGGGAGGGGGAAGTTGCGGGGTTGACGGGCGACCGACGCCCGCGGCGGACGCCAGCCACGCGGCCAGGAGAATTCCGCCACCGAGATACAACGCCGCTCGTCCCGGCTTCATGGTTGGTTCGCAGAACACCCGAACCCCGAGGGCTCGTGGTCGAGCTCCATGCTACTACGATTCTAGCAAGGCTGCGCGGCAGACCGTCGAGGGCCTCGCCTCGCTAGGCATAAGCCTGATCACGCGCGGACGGACTTGGCCGACGCGATGAACACGTGACTCAACATCCTATTCGGCTCGGTCAGTCACTTCACGTGTCCAAGTTTGAAAAGGTCAAGACCTCGCGGCAATGATCACGGTGCAGCAACAGGCAGCGCGGTGCACTTGTGGTAAGATTTGCCGTGCCCCCTGTTTCACGCGTCGGGCCTACGCGGAATTCTCTTCTCGTCTCTGCCATCGTCGTCATCCCCGCCCGCTTCGAGTCCTCACGGCTTCCAGGTAAAGCGCTCGCTGATATCGCCGGTCGTCCGATGATTGAGCACGTCTATCGACGGGCAGCGGCGGCGCGATCCGTCGCATCGGTCGTGGTGGCGACCGACGATGACCGCATTCATCGCGCGGTGGAAGCGTTCGGCGGAACGTCATACATGACCTCCCGCACTCATCAGAGCGGTACGGATCGCATCGCGGAAATTGCCGTCGGACTGTCCACCGACCTGATCGTCAACGTCCAGGGAGACGAGCCGCTCATCGAGCCGGCGATGATCGACGAAGCGGTGGCGCCCTTCTCGAACGATGCCGCGCTGATGATGAGCACACTCAGGAGGCGGATCGAAGACGAGGCCGAGCGCCATAACCCGAACGTCACGAAGGTCGTCGTCGACGGCGATGGTTACGCGCTCTACTTCTCGCGCGCGCCCATTCCGTTCGTGCGATCGGGTTGTTCGCCGGCACCGGCGTGGCGGCATGTCGGACTGTATGTCTACCGCCGCGACTGCCTCATGCGGCTTGCGGCACTTCCGCCGACACCGATGGAGCAATCCGAAGCACTGGAGCAGCTACGCGCGCTGGAACATGGCGTCCGGATCAAGGTGGTCGAGACGCAGTTCGACTCGGTCGGAGTCGATACGGCTGAAGACCTGGCGCGCGTGCGCGCCATGCTGGCGAGGGAACCGGCCGATCGTGCGGGTGATGTGGCAGGCTGGAGTGGGCTCAAAACCGCAGCAGGACGCCCGTGAACGGGCGCGCGAGTGAGCTCACGCGAGCGGAGCGGGGCGGCGGGAGTCCCCGCGAGGGAGCGTGTGGGGGAGTCCGAGGGGCGAAGCCCTTCGGAGTGATAACGACGGGCTCACTACTGGAGACTTGAGAGACGATGCAGCAGCACACGGATACGACGAATACTGCCAGCCGTCATGCGGAACGGCCGGTCAAATACATCCTCGTGACGGGCGGAGTCGTATCCTCGCTGGGAAAGGGCCTCGCGGCAGCGTCGATCGGCGCGCTGCTCGAGGGACATGGATACCGGGTGGCGCTGCAGAAATTCGACCCGTACATCAACGTCGATCCCGGGACGATGAGTCCCTACCAGCACGGGGAGGTCTACGTCACCGACGACGGTGCCGAGACCGATCTCGATCTGGGACACTACGAGCGGTTCACCAATACGGTCACCAGCCGGAACAACAACTGGACGACGGGAAAGATTTATCTCTCGGTCATTCAGAAAGAGCGACGCGGCGACTACCTCGGACGCACGGTTCAGGTGATTCCCCACATCACCAACGAAATCAAGGACAGCATTCGCGCCGTCGCGAAAGACGTTGACATCGTTCTGGTGGAAATCGGCGGGACCGTGGGCGACATCGAAAGCTTGCCGTTCGTCGAAGCGATCCGCCAGCTGCGCCAGGATGTCGGTCGCGAGAACACGCTCTATATCCACCTGACGCTCGTGCCGTTCATCGGCGCGGCCGGAGAACTGAAGACCAAGCCGACGCAGCACAGCGTCCGCGATCTCCGTGCCATCGGCATTCAGCCGGACATCCTCCTCTGCCGAACCGATCGCTTCCTCGACCAGGACATCAAGCAGAAGATCGCGTTGTTCTGCGACGTCGACGAAGAGGCAGTGATCACGGCCAAAGACGTGTCGAGCATCTACGAGGTCCCGCTGGTCCTGGCCGCCGAAGGGCTCGACCGGATCGTCCTCAACCGGCTCCACCTGCCGCAGACCGAAGCGCGCATGCAGGCCTGGACCGATCTCGTCGATCGGATCAAGAACCCGTCGGACGAGATCACGATCCACGTGGTCGGCAAGTACGTTGGGTACGAGGACTCCTACAAGAGCCTCAACGAAGCGCTGTACCACGGGGGCTTCAGGCACCGGTTGCGAGTGAACATCCGCTGGGTCGAGGCCGAGGCGCTCGAACAGCCAGGGGGCGAACAACTGCTCGATGGCGCGAACGGCATCCTCGTGCCTGGAGGATTCGGCGATCGCGGCACGCGCGGGATGATGCGCGCCGCGGAAATCGCGCGCGAGCGCGGTATTCCGTACTTCGGCATCTGCTACGGCTTTCAATGGGCGGCGGTCGAATACGCGCGGCACGTGTGCGGCTTGACCGAGGCTGATTCAACCGAGTGCGCGCCTCAGACACCTCATAATGTGATCTACAAGCTGCGGGATCTTCTCGGCGTCGACGATCTCGGAGGCACGATGCGGCTCGGATCGTACGCCTGCGAGTTGAAGCCGGGGTCCCGCGCGCATCAGCTCTACGGCCAGCAGGTCATTCATGAGCGGCACCGGCACCGCTATGAGTTCAATTGCCTGTTTGAACAGACGCTGACCGACAAGGGGCTGCAAATCGTTGGACGCTCCCTCGACGGCAAGTTCGTCGAGATCATCGAACTCCCCTCGCACCCGTGGTACGTCGCTGTCCAGTTCCACCCGGAATTCAAATCGAAGCCGCTGGCGCCTCATCCGCTTTTTGCCGGCTTTGTCCAGGCCAGCCATACCCGTAAGCTCGCCGCGCGACAGCACGCGACTGCCTCCGTGGTAGGGTAATCGGCGTGCAGCCGATCCAGTGTGGCGGGCTCTCGATCGGGGGCGGTTCCCAACTGCTTCTCATCGCCGGACCATGCGTGATCGAGAGTGAATCGCACGCGGTCGAGACCGCGCTGGCCGTGCGCGACATCGCGCGCCGTGTCGGAATGCCGTATGTGTTCAAGGCATCATACGACAAGGCCAATCGCACGTCGGGCGGTTCCTTTCGAGGACCTGGGTTGCAGGAAGGGTTGCGAGTACTGGCAGCTGTCCACGACGCCGCCGGGGTTCCGATCCTGACCGACATCCACGAGCCATCGCATGCAGGGCCTGTGGCGGAGGTAGCGGACATCCTGCAGATTCCTGCGTTCCTGTCGCGCCAGACCGATCTTCTGGTCGCCGCCGCTGTCACGGGACGGGTCGTCAATATCAAGAAGGGGCAATTCCTCGCCCCCGAAGACATGCGGCACGCGATCGCGAAGGTGACTGAGGCCGGCAATGCGCGCGTGCTCGTTACCGAGCGAGGGGTGTCGTTCGGCTACCACAACCTCGTCGTCGATATGCGCACCTTTCCGATTCTGCGCTCGCTCGGGTACCCGGTCGTCTATGACGTCACGCACAGCCTCCAGCTTCCCGGCGCTGGAAACGGCGTGACCGCGGGACAGGCTGAGTTCATCGAGCCGTTGGCGTCGGCGGGCGTTGCCGCCGGAGTGGACGGCATATTCATGGAAGTTCACGAGCGCCCGGAGCAGGCCCGGAGCGACGCCCAGAACGCGCTCCGGTTGTCGCTGCTCGAACCGTTGCTGACACGGCTCGTGCGGATTCACGCCATCGCGCATGAGGCGAAGGTATGACCGACACGTTGACGGGGCTGGAACTGGCGCGAAAAGTTCTTCGGATTGAAGCGGCGGCGATTCTCGGTCTCGTCGATCGCATCAACGGCGACTTCGAGCGGGCGGTCCAGCTTCTCTACGAATGCCGGGGACGAGTGATCGTCACGGGGATGGGCAAGTCGGGATTGATCTGTCGGAAGATCGCCGCAACTTTCTCGAGTACCGGCACGTCGGCATGGTTTCTCCATCCAGCGGAAGCGATCCACGGCGATCTCGGGGCAATTCGAGAGGACGACGTCGTGCTGGCGCTATCGCACAGCGGAGAAACGGACGAATTGATCCGGTTGCTGGAGTCGATTCGCCGGATCGGTGCACGCTTGATCGCGCTCACTGGTCACCCGTCGTCGACGCTCGCGCGCGCCGCAGACGTGACCCTCAACTGCGGCATCGCCAAGGAAGCGTGTCCGATGAACCTCGTGCCGACCGCGAGCACAACCGCCGCCCTCGCGATGGGCGACGCGCTCGCGATGACCCTGCTCGTCCGAAAGGGCTTCCGCGAGGATCAGTTCGCATCGCTTCATCCCGGCGGCAAGATCGGGCGTCGACTGATGCGCGTCGATCACGTGATGCATGCCGGAGATTCGGCGCCGATCGTGCGCACGACCACGGCGATGCCTGACGTCTTTCACGAGATGTCAAGCAAGCGGCTCGGCATGACATGTGTGGTCGACGAAAGCGGCCGGCTGGTGGGTGTCTTCACAGACGGAGACCTGCGCCGGTTGATGAGCCGGGTCAGCAACGTGCAAGCGCTGACCGCCGGCGAGGTGATGACGCCACGACCGATAACGATCGGCCGCGACATGCTCGCCGTCGAAGCATTGAAGGTCATGGAGATTCATAAGATCACGGCGGTCGTGGTCGTCGGCGCCGGGCACGCCGTCGAAGGCGTCGTGCAGCTGCACGATTTGTGGGGCACACAGATGTTTTGATGTGATTGCTGATTGCTGATTGAAAGCTGGTTTCACATCAACAATCAGCAATCGGCAATCACCAATCAGCAATCCCATGACTGTTGACGAGCGCGTAGCGGGAATCAAGCTGCTGTTGTTCGATGTGGACGGCGTCCTCACCGACGGCATTGTCGTGATGCACGCGGATGGATCGGAAGGAAAGGGTTTTCACATTCGAGACGGAGCGGCGATGGTGTGGGCCCAGCGGGCCGGTCTGCAAGTCGGACTCTTGTCCGCCCGCTCATCCGGCGCCACGACGCACCGGGCGGCGCAGCTCGCCATCCGGCTGGTCGTTCAAGGGGCAACCACGAAGCTCTCGGCGTACGAACGGATCCTGCGCGATACTGGTCTTCCTGATAGCTCTGTCGCGTACATGGGCGACGATCTCCTGGACTTGCCTGTTTTGACCCGGGTTGGGCTTTCCGCTGCGCCGGCAGATGCGGCGCCCGAGGTTCGCGAACGGGTCCACTGGGTCAGTACGGCTGGCGGCGGACGTGGCGCGGTGAGACAGTTCATCGAAATGGTGCTTCGCGGGCAGGATCGCTGGGACGCCGTGGTCCGCGAATATGCTCCCGGCGACTAATGGGTCCTTACGTTACGCTGTTCGTGCTGCTGGCGCTGCTCGCCGGCCTGACGGTGGGCAAGGCCTGGGAGCGGTACAAGCTCCGGGATGGCCGCTGGATCGATCGGCGGCGCGCCCGCGAATCCCCGCACTACATGCTGGGACTGAACTTCCTGGTCGCAAACCAGATCGATCCGGCGATCGAGGAATTGAGCACCGCGGCTGAAGTGGCGGGCGATCCGCTGGAGATCCACCTGATCCTCGGCAATCTCTACCGGGAAAAGGGACAGGTTGGACGCGCCATCCAGGAACACCAGAATCTGCTCCAACGTCCGCACCTGCGCAAGCTGGAACATGCCAACGTGCTGCTCTGCCTCGGTCTCGACTACAAACACGGAGGCTTTGTCGATCGTGCGCTCGAAGCGTTTTCGGAAGTCTTGAGACTTGATCCCGGCAACCGCTACGCGATGTCGAACCTCGAAAAGCTGTATGAGGAACAGCATCAATGGACCGACGCCTACGCGATGCGGCAGAAGCTCGCGGCACGGGATACTGCCGACGAACAGCCCAGGCACCAGGAGATCCTGGCCTTTCTCGAGAACGAGATCGGCCTCGAGGGCATGAAGCGAAAACAACTAGCGGAAGCCGCCAGGCGATTCGAGGCGGCGATCGAACTCGATTCCAAAAACGCGCCGGCTTACTTGAACCTGGGTGACGTACAGCTGTCACAAGGGGACGGCCACGCCGCGACCGTGACGTGGGAGCGGCTCGTCAGCACGTCACCTGACCGAGCGTATCTGGCGTTCTCGCGGCTCGAACGTGCCTATGCGAACTCGAACGATCCGCTCCGATTCCCGGCGCTCTGCCGACAACTGATCGCTGACAACCCGCAGGACTGGCGGGCCCGGCTGGCGTTGGCGAGGTTCCTGAGCGCGCATGGCCAGGCGGCCGACGCGCTCGAGCACCTCTTCGATGCCCTCGTCATCAACCCGCACGCTCTGGCGCTTCACCAGGCAATCTGGCAGACGTTGTTACAGCTGAAGCTCGCGCCTGCCCTCGTGAAACGCTACGCGGATCTCGCTCAGGACGCCATCTTCTACGTCGATCCGCACATCTGCGTCCGCTGCCGTTACCGCAGCACGGAGTTGCTGTGGCAGTGCCCGCACTGCCACGAGTGGAACACGTTCGTCGAAGAACGCATCGCGCCGGCAAAGGACACCGAGGCGACGCTGACGAGCTGAACTTCAGTTCCCAGTTCCCGGTTCCGGAGTTTCCAGCTGGTAACGAGCGGATCACCCGTCGGCCAGCAAGTGTTCGTAGACGGTCCGCACTTGCGTGTCTGTGTCGCTGGCGCTCCCGTCAGTTCTGATGACGTAATCGGCCCGTGACTCCTTCTCGGCAATCGGCCACTGCGACTCCAGCCGCGCCCGCGCATCCTGTTCGCTGAGTCCATCACGTGACATCACACGTCTGAGTTGCTCGCGCGGATCGCAGGCGACGACGACAACGCGATCGAAATCGTGAGTGTGACCGGTTTCGAACAGCAGCGGGATATCGGCTATGGCTATGCGGGTCCCTGACGGGAGCGTCGCCAGCCACTCGCCGATGCGGCGGTAGACCTCTGGGTGAACGATCGCCTCGAGGTCGGCGCGCGCGGCGCGGTCGCTGAACACGATGCGGGCGAGCGCCGTTCGATCCAGCGTGCCGTCCGCGCGCAGCATCGACGGCCCGAAGCGCGCGACGATTGCGTCCAACGCCCGAGAGCCCGAGGCCACGGCATCGCGGGCGAGACGATCGGCGTCGATGACCGCCGCTCCGAGCGACGCGAACCGCGACAGACAATAGGACTTCCCGGTCGCGATACCGCCGGTCAGCGCCGCCCGCACCATGGTTCACGCCGGTCGACGTGCCTGAGCGGCGGCGACCGTGTTCTTCAGCAGCATGGCAATCGTCAGCGGACCGACGCCGCCCGGCACCGGCGTCAATGCGCCCGCAACATCGGCGACGCTGGGGTGCACGTCGCCGACGATCACGGAGCCGCGACGCGCGAAGTCCGCGAGCCGGGCCGACCCCTCGGGAAACAGTCGAGCGGCCACGCCGGCGTCGGTAACCGGGCTGATGCCGACGTCAATCACGGTCGCGCCAGGCTTGACGAATGCCGGCGTCACGAATCCGGCACGCCCGATCGCCGCGACCAGAATGTCGGCGGTGGCGGCAACGGCGGGGAGATTGGGCGTCTTGGAGTGGCAAATCGTCACCGTCGCGTCACGCTGCAGCAGCAGCATCGCCATGGGTTTGCCGACGATCTCGCTGCGTCCGATGACGACGGCGTGGGTGCCGCCAATCCGGATGTCACTGCGCACGAGCATCTCGATCACGCCGGACGGCGTGCATGGCATCAAGTGCGCGCGTCCCTGAACGAGACGACCGACGTTCACCGGATGAAACCCGTCGACGTCTTTGGCCGGATCGATGGCGTCGAAGACGCGCTGCGCCGCGCCCTTTCCCATGGCTGCCGGCAGCGGCGATTGCACCAGGATGCCGTCATGCACCTCGCTGTCATTGAGCCGGGCGACGAGCGACAACAGTTCGTCGAGCGTCGCGTCGGCCGGCAGCCGATGCAGATCGACCCGCAAGCCTGACTCGGTTCCTGCCCGCACCTTGTTGCGCACGTAAATCTCGGACGACGGATCCTCGCCGACCAGCACGATACCCAGACCGGGAGGTCGCCCGGTTCGTGCAGTAAACGCGTGAACGTCGGGCAGAACGGATTCGCGGATCGCAGCGGCAATCGCGCGGCCGTCGAGCAGGCGCGCCGTCATGTCCTCATCTTGTCACGGCGTCCCGTCCGGCCGCAGCTTCGAGATCGCGGAGGTTCTTGGCCTGCCCGAGCACGACGAGGTAATCCCCCACTCGCATGACCGCTTCCGGTGGCGGATTGAATTCCATGCCGCCATTGGCCCGCTGAATGCCGACGACCACGACGCCGAATCGCTGTCGGAGGTTGGCGTCGATGATCGAACGGTCGGCCAGTTGCGCACCAGCGCCGATTTGCACCTGCTCCATGTTGAGGTCCAGATTGTCGGAACTGGTTGCAAGCTGAACGAAGTCGACGACCGCTGGGCGGAGCGCCGTCTGAGCGAGCTGAAGACCGCCGATCTGGTATGGCGACAGCACCCGGTCAGCGCCGGCCCTGACCAGCTTGGCCTTCACATCCTCGGTTTCGGCCCGCGCGATGATGAAAAGATCCGGACGCAGCAGGCGGGCGGTCAGGATGGCGAAGACGTTGTCGGCATCGGTACTGACGGCCGCGATGAAGCCTCGCGCCCGGCCGATGCCAACACGCCGCAGTACATCCTCGCTGCTGGCATCAGCTTCAACCGCCAGGTACCCCGCATCGATGGCCGCCTGCATGCGCTCGACGTCGCGCTCGATGATCACCAGCGGCACGCTCTGGCGTGAGAATTCACGCGCCACGATCTGGCCGATGCGGCCAAATCCGCAGACGATGAAATGATTGGTGAGATCGTCGAGCATGTGTTCGCGACGTCGGCGCGCCCAGCGCGCCTGAACATCCCCCTCGACCAGCCGCGCCATCAGGAACGAAAAACTGTAGAGCACCGTCGCAGCGCCGAGCAGGACGACGCCGCTGTTGAACACCCGCCCGGTGCGCGACAGCGGGTGAATCTCGCCATAGCCCACGGTGGTGACCGTGGTAATCGTCATATAGAAGGCATCGAAGACGTCCCAGCCCTCAATGACGACGAATCCCACGGTGCCGAGGCACACGATTGTCGCCAGCAGCACGACCGACAGCCGCCAGCCAGCCCACCACGGCGACAGCGACAGCAGGTTCACAGCCTTGCCGCTGGATCGCTGATCGGTCGCCGAAGCGCTATCGTTTGCCCGACGACCTTCCAAGCAGATAGCCCACCGCGGTCACCGCGACGCCGACAAACAGGATCTTCCACCCGAGGGCGTCGGCAATCTCCGGGTTGACGTGGCCGCCGATGTGAGCGAGCACCGCGTCGAGCTCGCTCCACTTGGCCAGCGTCTCGTTGGTCACGTTCCAGATTGTCAGGTACGCGAGCAGCGTGATGCAGAACCCGTTGAAGAGCAGCATGTAGCCGAGCATCTTCAGGAAGTTCGCGAGGTTTTCCGCGCCTGACCTCGCCGCCGCCTCCGCCTTGTTGACGAGCGGACTGTGCGTCCGACCGTAGAACCAGTAGATGATCATCCCGATGTCGAGCCAGCCGAGAAAACGGACCCACGTCATTACCGACAGGCTGACCATCAGATAGACGCACGCCAGCACGCCGAGGATCGGAATCACGTGACCGCCAGGCACGCGGAACGGTCTGCGCGCCTCCGGCCGGCGGATGCGCAGCACCACGACGGCGACCGAGACGACAACGAACGCGAACAAGGTCCCGATGCTGGTCATTTCACCGAGGACGTTGATTGGCACGAAGCCGGCCACCGCCGCGACGATGACGCACGTGATGATGGTGGTGATGTATGGCGTCCGGAATCGGGGGTGAACGCGACTGACGCCAGCCGGCAGCAGCTGATCGCGGCTCATCGCGAAGAAGATCCGCGGTTGACTCATGAGCATCACCAGCAGCACGCTCGTGATGCCCGCGACCGCGCCCGCCGACACCAAACCGGCTGCCCAGTCCTTGTTGATCACCGCGAGCGCGTACCCCACCGGCGCATTCAGGAACTGCTGATCCGCCTTGTACTGCACCACCGGAACAATCCCTGTCAGGATTCCGGCGACGATGAGATATAGCAGCGTGCAGATGATAAGCGACGCGATGATGCCGATGGGGAGATCGCGGCTCGGATTCTTGGCCTCTTCAGCCGTGGTTGAAACAGCATCGAAGCCGATATACGCGAAGAAGACGACCGCCGCCCCGGTCATCACCCCCGAGAAGCCGTAAGGCATGAACGGCGACCAGTTCTCGGGCTTCACATACGAAAATCCGACGAAGATGAAGAACGCCACGGCCACGAGCTTCACCGTCACCATCGTCGCGTTGAACCGCGCGCTCTCGCGGACCCCGACGACGAGGAGAATCATGATGCCCAGAACGATCAGCATCGCGGGGATATTCGCGAGGGAACCGGCGGCGGGATCCGGCGCTGCCGACATCCACACCGGCAGGTGCATGCCGAATCCTGCGAGAATCCGTTGAAAGTAGCCGCTCCAGCCAACCGCGACCGTCATCGAACCGACCGCATACTCCAGGATCAGATCCCAGCCAATCATCCAGGCGAAGATCTCGCCGAGGGTCGCGTAGGCGTACGTGTACGCGCTCCCGGAAATGGGAATCATCGCGGAGAACTCGGCGTAGCACAGCGCCGCGAAACCGCACGCAAGACCCGCGACGGTATACGACAGCACGATCGCGGGGCCGGCCTGGTTCGCCGCTGCGGTGCCGGTCAGGACGAAAATGCCGGTCCCGATGATGGCGCCAATTCCCAGCAGCGTCAGATCGAGGGCTGACAGCGTGCGTCTGAGCGCCTTGGTGCCTTTCTCGACGTCTCCAACGAGCTGCTCGATCGATTTCGTTCTCAGCAGATTCGAATCCATTCACCCTCCGGTGATCAGGCCTGGCTGGAAGTGGCGGCATTATTCCACAACTCATCACTCTGAGGGGCTTCGCCGCCGCCGATCCGGCAGTGCGAAGGCGGGTCGCGGGGCCCCGCACCTCGGGTTGGAAGCGGCTTCTGGCCAGTTCTACAAGGTTCAGCGAGACTCGGAGAGGCGCGCGATGAACTCGCGGGTGCGAGCCTCCGGATCGTCGCCGACGAGCAGGTCGCTAATCACCGCGACCCCTGCCGCCCCCGCACCAACGAGCGCCGGAACCCGATCGATCGTGATGCCGCCAATCGCGACGACCGGCTTTCCGCGGCCTGCGGCCTGCGAGAGCAGCTCGAGTCCCCGCGCGGAATACCCCGTCTCTTTCGTCGTCGTGCCGAAAATCGGACCGACCGCGATATAGGTGGCGTCGGTTCTCAGTGCGGCCTCAATCTGGCGAGCATCGTGCGTCGACAGCCCGACGACGGCGGCTGTCCCGGCGACCTTACGTACGTCGGCAGGACTGAGGTCATCCTGGCCGATGTGGACGCCGCCGGCACCGCTGAGACGGGCGATGTCAGCTCTGTCGTTGATGATGACGATGGCACCGGTGGGACGCGCGAGCGCGACGAGCGAATCGGCCAATTCAAGAAACGCGGCGCTCGACCCGGCCTTCTGTCGAAGCTGCAGCATCCGGGCCCCGCCGGACAAGTACGCCGCGCCCAGCGCGAGCGGATCGCGCCCGCGCGCGTGGCACACTTCGGTATCGATGATCGGATAGAGAAAGGGGCGGCCGAGATTCAAAGGCGAACGCTAGACGGCTTCGGCAAGCCCGCTGCTGTCGCGTTTCTTTTCGACCAGAAAACGCTCCATGAACGCCGTACCGAGCCGGCCGGCCACGAAATCCGGGTCGGCGAGAATCTTGAGATGCATCGGGATCGATGTCTTGATGCCTTCGATCACGGTCATCTCGAGCGTCCGCCGCATCCGGGCGATCGCTTCATGTCGATCCCGTCCGTGGACGATGATCTTGGCAATCATCGAATCGTAGTACGGAGAAATCGTGCACTCGGAATGCAGGAACGTATCGATTCGTACGCCGGGGCCGCCGGGCACGCTGAAGGCGTGGACGACGCCCGGCGAAGGCGTGAATGTCTCCGGGTCCTCGGCATTGATCCGGCACTCAATCGCATGACCGTTGAACGTCACGTCGCCCTGCTTGAACGACAGCCGCTCCCCCGCCGCGATGCGAATCTGCTCCTTGACGATGTCGATGGCGGTAATGAATTCGGTGACCGGGTGCTCGACCTGGACCCGGGTATTCACTTCGAGGAAGTAGAAGCTGCCCTTGTCGTCGAGCAGAAATTCGAACGTGCCGGCGTTGGTGTACTGCACCGCCCGCGCGGCATCGACGACGGTGCCGCCCAGCTTTCGCCGCATTTTCTCGGTGACGGCGACCGAGGGGCCTTCCTCGAGCAGTTTCTGATGCCGCCGCTGAATCGAGCACTCGCGCTCGCCAAGGTGAACGACCGCGCCGTGGTGATCGCCGAGGACCTGAAACTCGATGTGACGCGGATTCTCGACGTACTTCTCGAGGTAGACGTCACCGACGCCGAATGCCGCCTCCGCCTCGCGTTGCGCGGTCTTGAACGACTTCGACAACTCCGCTGGCACTCGAATCACCCGCATGCCGCGGCCGCCGCCGCCCGCGACCGCCTTGATGATGATCGGATACCCGAGATCCTTCGCGATCTTGTGGGCCTTCTCTTCGCTGTCCACCGGACCGTCGCTGCCCGGCAGGACGGGAACGCCCGCCTTCTTCATCGCCCGGCGCGCACGCGCCTTGTCACCAAGCAGCCGAATGACGTTCGGAGCCGGACCTATGAACTTGATGTGGCAGGCCTCGCAGACTTCCGCGAGGTACGGGCTCTCGGAGAGAAAACCGTAGCCTGGATGAATGGCGTCAGCGCCGGTGATTTCGGCGGCGCTGATGACTGCTGGCACGCTCAGATAGCTGTCAGTGCTGCGCGCCGGGCCGATGCACACATCTTCATCGGCGAACCGTACGTGCAGCGAGTTCTCGTCCGCCTCCGAATAGACGGCGACGGTTTTGATGCCCAGCTCGCGGCACGCACAAATGACGCGTAACGCGATTTCTCCGCGGTTGGCGATGAGAACTTTCTTGAACATGGATGGTTTGTCCGATGCTGTCAGATCCTGAGCTCAGCCCCGCACCGGTTCAGCCCGTCTTAATCGCAAACAACCGCTCGCCGTACTGCACCGGCTTGCCGTTCTCGACGTAGGCGCTGACGATCTCGCCGTCGTACTCCGACGTGATCTCGTTCATCAGCTTCATCGCTTCGATGATACACAGCACCTGATCCTTCTTCACCCGCTGGCCAATCTCCACAAACGACGCCGCCCCCGGCTCGGGCGAACGGTAGAACGTGCCGACAATGGGCGACTTGACGACCGCCAGCTCCACCGCCTCATCTTCAACCGTCGGAGGTGGCAGCGTCGGGACCGGGAGCGCGGGCGGCGCCACCATCTGGGCCGACGCGATGGGAGCACCGGACGGCTGCGGGGCCGATGGCGGAAGGGCGAACGCCGCCGACGCCTTCCGAACCCGGAGCTTCATCCCGCCGCTCTCGACCTCGAATTCCGCCAGGTCGTGCTGCCGGACTAGCTCCAGAATCCGCTCGATATCCTCGAATTCCATCGTCCCCCATGGTGCATCGTGAAATGCTGATCGCCGAATGCTGAATGCTGAATGCCCACCCTTGCCTTCAATTCAGCATTCAGCATTCAGCATTCGACATTCAGCATTCCCTAGAACCCTATCGGCACGTCGGTGAGAACCTCACAGCCGTCCTCGACCACCAGCACATCGTCTTCGATCCGGACACCGCCGATCCCGGGAAGATAGGCACCCGGTTCAATCGTGAACACCATACCGGACACTATCGGATCGTCCGGAAGAGCGCCGGGCAGCTTCGAAATCCTTGGCTCTTCGTGGACTTCGAGGCCCAAACCGTGGCCAGTTCCGTGCCCGAATACATCTGCAAGTCCATGATGAGCAAGGACTTGTCGTGCGGCACTGTCGATCCGGCTCGGCCGCACCCCCGGCTTCACCGCCGCGATGGCGGCGTCGTGCGCTTCGAGAACCGCAGCCGCCACCCCGGCGAGTTCCAATCTTCCCGTGCCGACGGGCAACGTCCGCGTCAAATCCACGCAGTATCCGTCGTAGATACCCCCAAAGTCCAGCACCACCCAATCCCCATCCCGAACCCGGCGCTTTCCAGGACGTGCGTGAGGCCTGGCCCCGTTCTCTCCGCCGGCGACGATCGTCTCGAACGCCGGCCGCTCGAAGCCTCCAGTGCGGATCGCCATGTCAATGTCGGCGGCAATCTCAACCTCCGCCCGTCCTGGTTTCAGCATCGAGGGAACGCGCCTGGCAACCTCCGACAACAACCGGGCAGCCTCGCGGAGGGTGGCGACTTCGGCGTCGTCCTTCACCGCCCGCCTCCGCTCGACGATCCGTTCTGTCGGCATGAGGACTATCTGGCTTCCTTCCCTGTTGAGGACATCCGTAAGCCAGTTGAACCGGCCCACGGTCATTGATGCTCCCTCGACGGCCACCTTACCCGTCACCGATTCCAGTAGCGCCTTCCCGAGGGTGTCTTCGTAGGTGCGCTCGACCAGGCGGATATCAATCAAACCCTCAGGTAGATCGGCAATCACTGCCTTGGCGGCCGTCTCGTAACGGAAGTCGACGATCAGCACGCATTGCGTATGGCCGACGACCGCCGCTCCCGCCGTACCACTGAAGCCGGTGAGATACCGAAGGTTGGCGAGGTGGGTCACGACAAGCCCATCGAGGCCGGCGGCGGCAAGGTCTGATCGCAGGGTAGAAAGACGATGACTCGCCGAGGGTGCGCGAACGGATGCCATGGACGGTCAGGGCTCGCGTCAGCGAGCGGCGCCGCGTTCGGTGCGTGCCCGGATGATCGCGTTCAGGAACTCCTCCAACCCCGCGAGTGCGGGATCGACTGGCTGTGGGTACGACACGTGCGGCAAGTCGACGAACGTTACGGTCGAAGATGTCACGGCATCGGCCGTCGGCTGGACGACCGACACAGTTTGATCTGGTATCCCAGACAACGGCGGCGCTGAAAGGATCGCTGGATTGGACGCCGGTTCCGGCGGTTCGGTCCGCGGATCGACTGGCGGGTTCGGCGGCACGTCAGGCGTCGCGACGGCGACTGCTGGTTCGGGCTCCGGAATAGCAACATCGGCATGCCCTTCAGCAATGTCCTGACCCATCCGATGATGAATCTCGGCAAGCCCCCGAATGGCTGCGAGGTTCTCCGGAGCGAGTTTTAGAACGTACTCGAGTTCTTGCCGTGCCTCCTGAAGCCTTCCCACTTCGATGAATGCGCGGCCAAGCGTGACATGGGCGGAAAGATACGAGGGATGACGCACCAATCCGGCGTTGCAGGTTTCAATGGCTTCCTCGTAGCGTGCGGCGCGCCGATATTCCTCGGCGAGAGCCGCAAACGCGATCGACGCCGGGTCCGACTGGACCCGGCGTTTCAATTCTTCGATGCGCGGAGAATCCGGCACGGCTGCGAAGGTTACTGCACCTGGACGGTCTTCGTCACTCGACCCGTCTTGCCGGCGCTGTCGGTAATCGTCAAGGTGACGTTGTAGCTTGCCGCACCACCGTAGTTGTGCGTCGGACCGGCCAACGAACTCGTCGTCGTGTCACCGAAGTCCCAGAAGTAGGACGTGATGGTCCGACCCGCAGCCACAGTTGACGTGGCCGAGCTGAACTGAATCGTGTGCGGGTTCAGTGCCGAGATCGGCAACTGCGTGAACGTGAAGTCGGCCGTCGGCGCATCGGAGCCGATGGTGACCGTCGTGTTCGCCACCGCAACGCGGCCCGCGTCGTCGGTCACGACCAGCGTCACGGTGAAGTCTCCGGCCTTCTGGTAGTCGTGCGTCGTAATCGGGGTCGTGGTGCTCTTCTGTTCGCCGTCGCCGAAGTCCCAATCGTAGGACCGGATCGTGCGGCCGGTCGCGGGCCTGCTCGCCGACGCGTTGAAGTTGACGTTCTCACCAATCTTCGGTGCGGACGGCGAGAAGAGGAAGCTTGCAGTCGGTAGTGTTCCACCTGCGACGTCAACGGTCTGCGTCGACGTGGCCGTCCGATTGTAAGCATCCGAGATGGTCAGCGTGACGGCGTAAGTTCCGGGCGCGTTGAACGAATGCGTCGCGGTCCTGCCGGTTCCGGTCGCACCGTCGCCAAAGTTCCACGAGTAGGAGACGATCGGATTGTTGGCCGGCGCCGTGCTCGTGGAGGCGTCGAACAACACGACCTGGTGATCGCTCGGCCCGCTCGGGGTGAACGTGAAGGCTGCCTGTAGACCATCGGCGGGGATCACGACACCTGGCGGGACCAGACGAATGGTCACGGACCGAGTGGATTCGTTGTCGAAATCCTTCGCGTCCATCGGCGTCACCGCGATGACCACGGTCAAGCCGTTATCGACTCCGCCCGCCAGTACCGGCGCCGTGTACCGCAGTGTTGCGACACCATCGCTGTTGGTGCTGAGGGTGCGCTGCGACAGCGATCCGAAATCCACGGGCTTGCTATCGAAGAAGATTTGGCTGCGCATGTTCACGCCCGATTTCGGCTTGCCCTTGGCATCGCGCGCAGTGACGACGACCCTCGTCGAATCGGCACCATCCAGGACGAGAATCGTGGAATCGGCCTCCATCGTGATCGCCACGCCGAACTCCGATGGTCCGGTGAGCGACGGCGGGTCCTGACTCTTCATGGTGCAGCCGCTGAGCACCGCGACCATGGGGATCAACAGGGTCCGGGCCGCTACTCGCGCGAAGGACAATGTTCGCTTCATGTATCTCATCACCAGTCGTGGAGAGCTTCAGTCTCGAATTCCTGTCGTCTGCCTACTTCGGATCGGCGAAGTTACCGAATTCCACCGACACGCGTGCCGTCGTACTGACCCCGCGTCCGGTCTGATCGTGCCCGTAGAAAGTGATCTCGGCGATCGTCAGGATGATCACGGGGCTCTTCGCGAGCGCCGCCAGCGGCGCCTCTTCCTTTGCGACGTGACGAACGAGCTCGAACGTCTCGGTCCGTTCATCGGTTATCGTGAAACCCAACCCACCGTCGAACTCATACGGCACGTCCACACCTTGTTTGCCACCATCTGGTTGCCGATCTGCGCGGATGTATTTCACGTGATACCGATCCAGCGTGATGGCATTGTTCGCACTCGGCGAGTTCGGTGAACCGGAGGTTCCTGGATCCTTGAGGCCAAGCGCCAAACTCACGCGACCGTTGTCTGCAAAGGTTGACGCGACATCGTCCTTAACGGTGATGACGTCCGAGAACAACGTCGTGCCAAAATTGCTCGGATCCGCGCCTGATGCCGCCACCAGTTCGTTGACCACGAGGTACGACGACGCCGTGCCCTGACGGACGAGATCGCCGCACGACGTCGACGCCAGGATCAGGGCGAGAACGCCCGTCTGACGAATTCCCACACCCCACACAGCTTTCGTCATCTTCCTAACCCCTGATGATGCGCGGCGTGATGAAGATCAGCAGCTCGCGGCTTTCGTCAGACGTCGTATCGCGCTTGAACAGCCAGCCGATCAGCGGCAGGCGGTACAACCCGGGCGTCCGCTCGTTCGATATCTGCTCACGGGTGACAAAGATTCCACCGATGATCGTCGTCGCGCCGTCATCCACCTGGACCTGGGTACGGGCGCGCTGCGTGTCGATCGGCGGGATGCCGTTGACCTGGCGGCTGAAATCCGGCGTCGCGTTCTCGAGCGTGATTTGCATGATCACGGTATTGGCTGACGTGATCTGCGGCGTCACCTGGAGCGTCAACGCGGCGTCCTTGAAGCTGACGGTCACGGTGTTGTTCGCGACCGTCTGAATTGGAATCTGCAGACCTTGCGTCACTTCCGCGGCAACGTTGTTCTGCGTCGTCAAGCGCGGCGTCGAGAGAATGCGTCCCTTGCCGCTGCGCTCGAGTGCCGTCAGCGCCACATCGATGTTGAACGCGCCGTTGACCGCTCCCATCGCCAGGCCGATGGCCGACGTCGCGCCGGGAACGCCGAGGTTCACAGCGCTACCAGTCGTGTCGTTCGCGGTCGCGCGGGTATCAGCGGGTGAGTTGGTGGCCCCAGTGCGTCCGCTGAGCGTGCCGTTGTTCGGGAACGCCAGCCCGGTGGTGTTGCCGATCGCCGGGGTGACGCGGCCGTTGAGGCCCCATTGCACACCGAGCGACTTGGCAAACTCGCGCGTCGTCTGGACGACTCGCGCTTCGACCTCCACCTGCGGTTCCGGACGATCGAGCGCACCCAAAAGCGCCGTGACCGTCTGCAGGCGATCCGGGAGATCGGTAATGATGATCGTGTTGGTGCGCGCATCGACCTGGATCTGGCCGCGCTGCGACAACGCCGACTTGACGAGGAGCGGCGAGAGGTCCCCGGCCTTCGCGTAGCTCAGAGAGAATGTCTGGACTCGAAGGTCCCCGGCGAGCGCTTTCGCCTCCGCCAGCTTTCGGCGATCTCCTTCTTCTTCCGCGAGGACCGATAGCGGCGCAATTCTGACGATCGTGCCCTCAGCCACATACCCGAGCTTGTGCGTCCGCAGGAGTGTCTCGAACGCCTGGTCCCACGGGACGTCTCGAAGCACGACATCGATCGGCGTCGCTGGCACCGATGGATCGATGATGATGTTGAGGCCGCTGATCTCGTTGAAATACCGCAGAACCGATCGCAGGTCGGCGCCGGAGAAATCGAGCGTGATCGGTGTTCCCTTGTACTGTTTGTCGCCGGTGCCGGTGATGATCTGCTGATTCAATCGCGGCGCGGACGGCGGCACTTGCAGCGGCGGCGTTTGAGCCGGCGCGGAAGCGGTCTGCTGACGCGCGGCGGATACCCGCGTTGCGGGTTCCTGGGTTGCGGGCGCCTGCGCTGCCGGTGCCTGCGCGACCCTTGCCTGCGCCGCGGGCGCTTCCGCGGGTAAATTGACTCGTGCCACAGGGGCTGCGGTGCTCGGCGCCGGTTTCTCCGCTGGCGTGTCCTTCGGCGTGATCGCCGCGGCATTGGCAATCGCCTGCTCGATTGAGATATCCGGCTCCGGAGCTACCCTCGCAGCACGGGTCACGGTGGGCGCCAGCAAGGCTACCGCTGCGGTCATCGGCGGTTCGAAGATCACCGCGAGATCACTTCCTGATTCGCCGGCGCGCTCCACGTGATAGGTGGCGCCCTCCGCGACCTCCATGGTGACGCGCGTCACCGGGGGAATGCGCCCGTTGTTTGCGACACGCACGCGTTTAACGAGCTGACCTTCGACAAACGTCTCGGTCGGGGTCTTGGAAGACACGTTCGGAAAATCGAGGAGAAGACGCCGGGGCTTGTTGTCGGCCTCGGTTACTTCCGTTGGTGTCAGGCGCCCGTTTCCGCTGAGCGTGATCGTCGTGGCGAGCGCGGTCCGACTCGTGCGGACGCGATCGATGCTCGTCGCGGGCGGCGCCTCCGTGGCCACCGCCGTCTCTGATTCGGGCTTTGACTGCTGCGCTGGCTGGGGCATCGCCACGGCCGTCGTCGCCGCCTCCCGTGATGGAGCGGTCAACTCGAGTCGAATGAGGTTCCGCGCACTCCGAACGGCGTATTCCAACGGGCGCGAGAGCGTGACGCGCACGCGCGCAACACTCTGTCCGTCAACCCCCGATCCTTGCTCGAGCGTGACCTTGGTAATCGGATCGCGCCGCTCGACCACGTTGGACGCATTGGCAACGGACACGTCGCGCAGTTCGACGAGAACCGTCAGCGAGTCTGGGCGCTTGACCACATAGGCCGCCGGTTCCGTCGACTCAATGAGCACGGCATTGCCCTGCGCCGAGACCCCCAGTAGCCGAATCGGTGTCGAGCCTGCCGAAAGCGACAGTCCGCTCGCCGCCGCCAGCGATACCACGATCGCTAGCTGCGCCATGCGGAGTCGCGAGATGTTCGCGTGCGACAACTGCTGGCTCATCCACGTCCCCCCTCGGCGGATCTCAGGCTTTTCCGGATTTCCTTCTGCTTCACCAGAGAGAGCGGATCGTTGACATCCTGTGAGAAGACAACCGCATCCTGGACGATGGATTTCACCGTGCCGTCCATCAATCGATCTCCCGCCTTGACCACGTACGTCTTGTTGTCCGGCCCCTGAATCATGGCGACGAAGCCGGCGCTGTTTCGCACGATTCCCTTGACGCTCACTTCGTTGATGAGCAGTCCCGGCACGCCCGGTGGCCGTGTGCCGGCATTCTTCGGATCGCTGCCTTTGCCGATCAGGCTGACGAACGGATCACGACGTCCTTCGGGGTTGTAGATAAACGGCGCTCCAGCCTCGGCCGGCTTCGACGCTGGCTGGGCGCTCGCGGCAGCACCCGCTGGCGCTGCCGTCGTCGGCTGAGCCGCTGGCGCCGCACCGTCCTGCGCGGCTGATGCCCGCACGGCTGCTGTGGTCATCACCGCAAGCCCAAGGAGCACACGAACGAGGCGCGTCATGGAGATGCTCATTTCGTCGAAGGCTGCTTCGGCACGACGCCGCGACCGCCACGGCCAACCGCTGGCGCCTTGCTCTCCTGGAGCACGAACGTCGTCGCCACGCACTCGGCCTCGATGCTGGCGCTGGCGTCCTGAACCTGACGCGGCTTGATCGTGATTTCGCCGACGTTGATGATGCGTGGGAACTTGCTGATCCGATCGAAGAACAGACCCAGGTTGTGGTAGGTGCCTTCCGCGCGCAGCTTGAACGGCAGCGCGGCGTAAAGCGCCTCCTGCTTCGGTTCCTGCGGCGTGAAGCGTTGAATAGTGAGACTGGACTGCGTCGCCAGACCCTGAACCCGGCGAAGAATGTCCGCCACGTCCTTCTGCTCGGGTAGAACCGCGCGAAGATTTTCGAGCCGTCGCTCGAGTTCAGCGACCTCGGACTGGAATTGCGGCAGACGCCGCGCGGTGGCGACGCCCTTGGTGATGTCAGCTCTGAGCGCCGTCAGCCGCGTCTGACGCGTATCGATGTCGGCCTGCATCTCCGCCACGTAGAATTTCCAGAAGCCAAACACCGCGAGACCCGACACGACGACGAACGCGCCGATCTGGGCCCACCACGGAAGTTTGCTCAGCGAGATATCCATGAATTCCCTGTTTCGTATCGGAAAAGTCCGACTCAGCCTTTAACTGACTCGGTGATTTGGTGAAGCGGTGAATTGGTGAATCGGTGAATTGGTGAATGGGGCGCCGGAACTGACGCAGTGCGCCTCATTCTTCCGAATTCATCCCGACCCCAATTCACAAATCCACCAATTCACAAATCCACCAATTCACCAATTGGCCTACTTCTTCAACGGCGGCGTGCCGCGCCCCCGCGCCCCGCCGGTTGTTGGCGGTGGCGGCGGCGGCGCTTCCGGGTTGTTGAACACGGCCTTGATCGAGAACTTGAAAATGTCGCCGTTCTTGGGATCGGTCGTCACCTGGCTGTCGACGATGTCGACCGGCTTCTTGAACCAGGTGCTGCCTTCCAGATTGGCGACGAAGTCCGACAACCCGGTCAACGACGTCGTCATGCCCGCGAGGACAATGTCGTTTCCCTTCTGCGTCATGTCGGTCAGCCACAGACGTTCAGGCACGGCCTTGCTGATTTCGTCCAGGATGTGAACCGGACCGCTCTGCCCGCGGCGGAGCTGCTCGATGAGCGTGACCCGTTGTTGCAGCTGCGCTTTGCTGGACTCGAACTTCTGCACCTGCGCCAGCACGGTTCGGAGCTGCTGCATCTCCCGTTCACCTCGCGCGAGATCCTCGTCCACTTTCGCCGACGCCCGGTGGAGGGACAAGAACCACCATCCGACGCCCAGCGCGGTGGCGATGAGAATGAGGCTTGCCGCAATGGTGACGCGATGGGCGGCCGGAATCAGCGCGCCAGCACGCTTCGGACGCTCGCGATCGACGGTCAGTAGATTGATGCGAATCATCGGTCGCCAGCCCGTCGGAGCGCGAGCCCGACGGCGACCGCGGCCGTCGGCGCGAGATCGGCCATGGAACCCTGAATCTTCTTCGCGTCGAAGGTAACGCGTTTGAATGGATCGAGCGCTTCCACCGGCGCGGCGAACCGCTCGCTCAGCATCTCGGTGAAGCCTTCAGCACGCGAGGCTCCTCCGCTGAGCATGATGCGGTCGATCCGATCGGATGACGCCGTCGCTTTGAAGAAGTCGAAGGTCTTCTGAATCTCGAGCATCACGTTTTCGCTGACCGCCCGCAGTACCGGACGCGCGTCGTCGAACGTGACGCCATCCACCGCCTGACCGCGCTTCAACTGATCGGCAAGCTCGAAGGGAAGATTCAGCTCCTTCTGCAGCGCCTCGGTATAGGCATTGCCGCCAATTGACACGTCACGCGTGAAGACTGATTGATCGCCGTTGAGGATGTTGATGTTGGTCGCGCTCGCGCCCGCATTGAGAAGCACCACGACCGCCCCGGGCTCGATGCCGTAGTTCACCTCGTAGGCGTTCTGCAGCGCGAAGGCATCGACGTCGACGACAACGGCCGACCGGCCGGCCTGAGCGATCACGCCGGTGTAGTCCGCGATTTTTTCTTTCTTGGCGGCGACGAGCAGGACGTCCATCGTCGGCTTCGCGCCTTCAGTGTTCTTGTCGAGGATTTGGTAGTCGAGATTGACGTCCTGAATATCGAACGGGATGTACTGTTCCGCTTCCCAGTAGATCGATTCGGCGAGCTCCGTGTCGGTCATCACCGGCAACGTGATTTTCTTGACGATCACCGCGTTGCCGGACAGAGAGGCGGCGACCTCCCTCGTCTTGATACCACCGCTGGTGAAAAGCCGCCGGATCGCCTCGGCGACAACGCCGCCGTCGATGATGGCACCGTCGACGATGCTGTCCGGGGGTATAGGTTCGTTCCCAAACGCCGCGACTTTGAAAGCTTTGCCGGCCGGTTTGAGCTCCACCGCTTTGACGGCGCTCGAACCGATATCCAGACCGACCAGAGATTTCGCCCTGCGAAACACCGGCAACATCCAATCCTGTAATCGTCGTAACTAGTTAGTGGAGAGGTGCTTCACGTAAAAACGCGCCCCGCGCGACCACAGCCCAACCGGTCAGGCACACCGTTCGCGCACTTTTCCGGGTCGGTAACCGGCACCTCGGGGGGGCAAGCGCAATGCCACGGAGCAACTCATGAACATTTTCGGCAGAACCGGGCAGTTCTGATATCGAGGGCCCCGAAAGACGACCCCGACGATGCCGATTTTTGTATATGGCTAACAGAAATGTAATGCAGAAACTGCGACCGCACAGAAGCGAAACGCGTGGCCTCTCCTCGCCTTGACAAGGGCGCTAATCACCAGTATCCTTTTGGTTTGCCGTCCTTCGAAAGAGGCTGACTGCCTCCGCAGCGCTTCGGGAAAGTTGCCGAAGCCCAGGCGAAGGCCGCCGAAAGGGAGCTGAATGGGTTCGTTTGTCCCCACTGCCGGAAGTGTGCAACGGCAGTGGCATGTGATCGACGCGGAGGACTTGGTGCTCGGCCGGGTCGCGACTGAGGCCGCCCGCCTGCTACAGGGAAAGCACAAAGCGGTCTACACGCCGCACATCGATACTGGCGATCACGTGGTTGTTGTCAACGCGGCCAAGGTTCGACTGACCGGCCGCAAGGAAGAACAGAAAGTCTACCGGTATCACAGCGGGTACGAAGGCGGGCTGCGCGAGGAGCGCGCCAAGGACGTCCGCCAGAAGAATCCGGTGCGGCTGGTTGAAGAAGCGGTGCGCGGCATGTTGCCGAAAACGAAGTTGGGCGAAGCCATGTGGCGCAAACTGAAGGTATACGCGGGTGGTGAGCATCCGCACGCGGCGCAGAAACCCAAGGCCGTGAAGACAACGAAGCGCGAGGTCGTGTAGACGTGGCATCAGGCATTCAGTACTACGGCACGGGGCGCCGGAAGACATCCACCGCCCGCGTGTTCCTCCGGCCCGGGTCGGGCGGCATGGTCGTCAATCGAAAGCCCCTCGAGCAGGCCTTCCCAACCGAAGCGCTCCGCACGCAAATCAAGCAGCCCTTGGCGGTCACCGAAACGGCGGATAAGTTCGACGTGCTGGCGACGATCGCCGGTGGCGGCATCGCCGGCCAGGCCGGTGCTCTCCGTCTCGGCATCGCGCGCGCCCTCGTGGAATACAACATCGAGCTGCGCCAGCGCCTCAAGAAGGCGGGGTTCCTGACGCGCGACGCGCGCATCAAGGAACGGAAGAAGTACGGACAAAAGGGAGCACGCAAGCGCTTCCAGTTCAGCAAGCGCTAGAAGAGAGCTTTTTTATGGAGGCAATTTGAGCGGCATTGCGTTGAAGGATTTGCTCGAGGCAGGGGTCCATTTCGGGCACCAGACAAAGCGCTGGAACCCGAAGATGAAGCAGTTCATCTTCGGCGAGCGAAACGGGATCTACATCATCGACCTCGCAAAGACCGCAAAGTTGTTCCGCGATGCCGAGCAGTTCGTGTCGAACCTGGCGGCGGATGGACGTACAGTGTTGTTCGTCGGCACGAAGCGGCAGGCGCAGGATGCGATCGCCGAAGAGGCGCAGCGCAGCAAGATGTTCTTCGTCAATCAGCGCTGGCTCGGTGGCCTGCTGACCAACTTCTCGACGATTCAACGGAGCCTCGCTCGCCTTCGCGATCTCGAGGCCATGGAGACTGACGGCCGCTACGAGTCATTGTCGAAGAAGGAAATCGCCCAGATCGAAAAGGAAAAGCGCAAGCTGCAGAAGAACCTCGAAGGCATCCGCAACATGTCGCGTCTCCCCGACGCGCTGTTCGTGGTGGATACCCGCAAGGAAAAGATCGCGGTGGATGAAGCGCGCAAGCTGAAAATCCCCGTGATCGGCGTCGTCGATACGAATTGCGATCCGGACGAAGTCGACTACGTGATTCCCGGTAACGACGATGCGTTGCGCGCGATTCGACTGTTTGCGTCGCGCATTGCCGACGCGATCGTCTCGGGCAGCGGCATCCGCGAATCCGCTCAGGCCGACGAAGGCGGAGACGAAGGCGACGACCGTGGCCGCCGCGGCCGACCGGCGCGCCAGGTCCGACCCGAACAGGCCACGTCCCCGGCGTCAGTCTGATTCCGGACTTTCATGGTAGACGCCGCCGGCCCGAACGAGAGGCCGGCGTTTTTTTGTACGGCTTCCAGCTGCCACTTCCCGCTCTGCCCTCGTGTCCAGGAGCTGGGAACTGACAACGGATAATGGAGAGAGCCATGACGGAGAAAGTAATGACAGAGATCAATGCAGCACTCGTGAAGAAGCTTCGCGACGCGACCGGCGCGGGGATGATGGAATGCAAAGCCGCGCTGACCGAAGCGAACGGCAATCTCGAAGAGGCGACCACCATCCTCCGCAAGCGCGGCCTGGCGCAGGCCACCAAGAAAGCTGGACGCTCGACCAACGAAGGTCTGATCGGCAACTACATTCACATGGGTGGCAAGATCGGAGTCCTGGTCGAAATCAACTGCGAGTCCGACTTTGTGGCCCGCACCGACGACTTCCAGAACCTGGCCCGAGAGATTGCCATGCACATCGCGGCGGCCAGCCCGCAGTACGTGCGGCGCGAAGATGTACCGGCCGATATCCTCGAGCGCGAGCGCGGCATTTATCGGGGGCAGATGGAAGGGCAGAACAAGCCGGCGGCCGTGATCGAGAAAATCGTCGAGGGAAAACTCAACAGCTTCTACGAGCAAGTCTGTCTCCTCGATCAGCCGTCGATTCGTGATCCCAAGGTCACGATCGGCCAGGTTGTCCAGGCTGCGATTGCCAAGATGGGTGAGAACATCGCCATTCCCCGGTTCGTGCGCTTCAAGCTGGGGGAAATGAACTGAGCTTGAGTTTTAGGTTTTGGCGTTTTCGGTTTTAGGTTTCGGTTTTAGGTTTCGGTTTTGGGTTTAGGGTTCGGGTTTTGGAAACCAAGAACCCAAAACCGTAAAACCAAAAACCGACTTTCCCACTTGATATAATCCCGCTTTATGTCGCCAGCCTACCGCCGTGTCCTGCTGAAGCTCTCCGGAGAAGCGCTGATGGGCGAGCAGCAGTTCGGAATCGATCCGGCGGTCACGACACAGATCGCCAAGGACATCTACGAGATCCAGCAACTCGGCGTTCAGACCGGAATCGTGATTGGCGGGGGCAATCTGTTTCGCGGCCTCGCGGCGAGCGCACGAGGCATGGATCGCGCGACCGCAGACTACATGGGGATGCTTGCCACCGTCATCAATGCCCTGGCGCTGCAGGACGCGCTGGAGCATGCCGGGGTGAATACGCGGGTGGCGACCGCTATCGAAATGCGTGCCGTCGCCGAACCTTTCATTCGACGGCGGGCGGTTCGGCACATGGAAAAAGGACGCGTGGTCGTGTTCGCCGCCGGCACGGGCAATCCCTACTTCACCACCGACACGGCGGCGGCCCTGCGGGCCATGGAGATGAAAGCCGAGGTCATCCTCAAAGGCACCAAGGTGGATGGCATCTATACGGCCGATCCGATGCTCGATCCCAACGCCACCAAATACTCTCAGATCTCCTACCTTAAAGTACTCGAGCAGGGTCTCAAGGTGATGGATGCGACGGCAATCTCGCTGTGCATGGACAACAAGTTGCCGATTGTCGTGTTCAACCTGCGCACGGCGGGGAACCTCCGTCGGGTGATCGGCGGAGAGCCGGTGGGAACCACCGTCTCGGCATAGAGGACCGTATGGATGTCAAGGATCTGAAAGGCCTGTTCGGCGAAGTCAAGAAGCGGATGGACGTGCAGATCGAACACGTGCGCCGGGAACTCGGTGGCGTTCGCACCGGCCGCGCCTCGGTCACCATTCTTGATACCGTACACGTCGACGCGTACGGGTCGTCGATGCCGCTGAACCAGGTGGCCTCGCTCTCCATCCCGGAGCCGACGCTGATCGTCGCACAGCCCTTTGATCCGTCGCTCATGGGAGCGGTCGAGAAGGCGATTCGCTCGTCGAATCTGGGATTGAACCCGACCAACGACGGCAAGGTCGTACGGATCCCGATTCCGCCGTTGACCGAAGAACGGCGCAAAGAGCTCTCAAAGCTGGTTCACAAACATGCCGAAGACGGCCGGAACGGCGTCCGGCAGGTGCGCCGCGACGCCAACGATCGGCTGAAGAAACTGCTCAAGGATCACAACATCTCCGAAGACGATGAGCGTCGCGGACTTGACGATGTGCAGAAGATGACCGACCAGCACATCGCGCTCATCGACGACCTTCAGAAGAAGAAGGATGGAGAGCTGCTGAACAAGTGACCGTGAAATGCTGAATGGTGATCGCTGAATGCTGACCGATCGGCCGATTCTTATTCAGCATTCACCATTCAGCTCTCAGCGTTTCATGTGACTTCATACTTCTCCCACCTCGAATGCAGCGTTCCCTGTGGCGCTGCGGCATACGACGCGCGCACGGAACAGCATCTCTGCGGTTGTGGCGCTCCCCTGCTCGCCCGCTATGACCTCGATCGGGCGCGCGACTGGAACCGTCAGTCACTTGCCGGACGCGAGCCGACGATGTGGCGGTACCGCGAATTGATGCCGCTGTTCGATGGCGAAGAGCCGTTGACGCTGGGTGAGGGCTGGACGCCATTGATTCACGCGTCGAAGCTGGGCCGCGAGATCGGCCTGGAGCACCTGTTGGTCAAGGACGAGTCGCTCAACCCGACGAATTCCTTCAAGGCGCGCGGGCTTTCGGCTGCGGTGACTCGAGCACAGTACCTCGGCGCCAAAGTGCTCTCCGTCCCTTCTGCCGGCAACGCCGCCAACGCGATGGCCGCGTATGCGGCCTCGGCGGGGTTGCAGGCGAAGGTGTTCATGCCGAAGGACGTGAAGGTGCCGTTCATCCGCGAATGCGAGCTGTACGGCGCCGACGTGACCCTGGTCGATGGGTTCATCACCGACGCCGGCAGGATCGCCGCGGAAAAGGGCAAGCCGTTGGGTTGGTATGACGTCTCAACGCTCAAAGAGCCGTATCGCATCGAGGGCAAGAAGACGATGGCGTACGAACTTGGTGAGCAACTGGGATGGACGTTTCCTGACTGGATTATTTATCCGACCGGCGGCGGCACCGGGATGGTCGGCATGTGGAAGGCGTTCGACGAGATGGAACGCATTGGTTGGAAAGCCGAGGCCACCAGGCCGAAGATGGTTGCCGTCCAGGCGGAGCACTGCGCGCCAATCGTCCGTGCCTACAACGACGGCGCCGAACGGTCCGAAATGTGGGTCAACGCGAGGACGATTGCGGACGGCCTGCGCGTACCCAAGGCCGTCGGCGATTTTCTCGTCCTGCGCGCGGTGAGAGAGAGCGGCGGCACCGCCTTGACGGTCACCGACCGGGACATGGTGATCGCGATGCGCGACCTCGGATCGCACGAAGGCATCAGCGCCGCTCCCGAAGGTGGGGCCGCGCTTCATGCGGTCAGGACGCTGGTGCAGGACGGCCGCATCAAATCCACCGACACCGTCGTCGTCTTCAACACCGGCGGCGCGCTGAAATACCTCGACGTGCTGTAATTCGCGGTTCGCCATTCGCGCTTCGGGTTCGTGGACCGGGTTGGTTGGCGATCTCGGGCATGTTAGAATCGTTGTTCGTGCTCTCGTGCACGGTCCGTAAGGGTGTGTGCCGCACGAACAATCCTCAAAGGTGGGGCGCGTAGCTCAGCTGGGAGAGCGCTGCGTTCGCAATGCAGAGGCCGAGAGTTCGATCCTCTCCGCGTCCACCAGCCTTCGCTCTCGATTGCAGACGAAGGCTGCCCGCGACACGACGGCGGGCGTTAAGCCTTAGACGTGAGCTACGGCTGGCAAGCGCCCGACGCTTGACTAGCGCCGCCCGCGCATCGATTCGATCAGGCCTCGCAGTGCCTGCGACGAGACCGCGTGCGCGAGCGTGACCCGTCCGAGCTCCTCGAGATCCTCGACGCTCAGATCGGCGCTCGCATCAAGCGCCAGCACTTTGTCCTTCAGAGCCTCGAGCGCCGCGGCCGTGTCGAGCGCTCCCTGAAATGACGCCTTCAACGCGCGGATTTCGTTCAGATCCGTCATCACGGAAAACTTTACCGCAATTACAGGACTGCAATCAGCCGTTACATTTTCGGGCAGTGCCGACGGAACTCGTAGGTGCGCCAAGAGGCCCGTGTGCTGCTGGAGGCGCGGATTCAATGCTGGCGGCGCACACCCTTCCGGTGGAGCGGAGGTTGCACGCCCTGGTCTATTCCTGCAATGTCAGAACCATCGACGCTCGCGCCCGTTTCGTTATCGGCCTCCGGATATGAGGATGGCCTCGGGCGACGTACGCTCGAAATCGATCGCGAATCGGGTGTCATGCTCGAACGGCTGCATCTGCGGCCGGAAATCAGCGCGTTCGAAGCGTTCTTGAGGGAACGCGTCGCCTTCTCCAGCACCATTGAGGATGTCCGGTTCGCGCGCGTCCGTGCGATCGAGCGCGGCCCACGCGGATCGCTTACGGTCGTTTCCCAGTTCATCGCCGGCAACCGATTGTGCGATCTGCTGGAAGCTGCGACGGGCTTGCCGGCGCACGAGGCTACCTGTCCGAGCGTGGATGCGGCATTAGGATTCCTGCTCGAGATCCTTCCAGCACTTGGAACCCTTCACGACAATGGCGGCTACGGCCACGGCACGCTCGGCCCTGGCCGCATCGTCCTGACGCCCGAGAGTCACGTCGTGATGCTCGACTGGCTCTACGGTCCAATCGTCGACCGACTGCAAATCAGTCGACGAAGCCTGTGGCTCGACCTCGGTGTTGCGTCGCTCGTGAAGCCGGAGCGCTCCAATGTGGCGGCCGATCTTTCCCAGACGTCGTTGACGGCGATGATGATCGTGCTCGGCCGACCGCTGCGAAAGAACGAATATCCCGATGGCATTGCGCCGTTGCTCAATGAGGTGAGCGAGATCGCTCAGATTCGCGGCAGCAGCGATTTCGCCGCCAGCCTGGAAGGCTATCTCCGGCGCACGCTGCCCCTCGCCGAGGCGCAGCCGCATGCAAATGCGGCCGACGCGGCGGCGGAAGTGCGGCACGTGGCGCGTGAGATCGGCGTGAGCCGGTGCCGCGCGGCGCTCGCGGCGTTTGTCGAAGATATGAATCGCCTCCTCGCGGAGGAGCGCGGCCTCGACCTGCCAGAGCCCGTCGTCTCCGAAAGCGAACTGGAAGAATCGCCGCTCGACGAACTCACGGCTGGCTTTGCGCGTGTTAGCGAGATCTCGCTCGACGACCTTTCGCTGACCACGGCCGACCCGGCGCTCGAAGAGGCCGCGTCGCATCTGCTTGCGCCTCACTGGGACGCTGAACCCGATCCGGTGCCGGCTGTCTACACGGACCCGACCCCGGCGCACGAGGACATCGCCGTTTCAGATGTCCCGCTCGCCACGACGCCGGCTCCGGTACAAGTCTCGCCGGAGCCGGTCGAAGAGCTGGAACCGGTCGTCGTACCGCCCGTGCTTTCACTGGCGCCAGCGATCACACCGGTCGCCGCCCCCGAGCCGCCGAAACCCATTGCGGTCGAGCCGCCAATCGCCGTGGCCGAACCGGCGCCGACGCCAAGGCTCGAGACGGAGGTGTTTCCTGAACCAGCGATCACACCCGAGCGCGAGCCGAAGAGCACAACCGGATTCCAGTTTCTCGATCCTGGCGAACCCGTCGCCCCGAAGGCTGTTGAATCGAAGGTGCCACAGGCAGTCGAGGTCGAGTCTGTGACGCTTCCGGCAGCGGCTCCGACGCCAACGCCCGCCACGCCGGCGCCAGCGGCGAAGCAATCGAACAGGAAACGTCGGGGCTTGAAGGGGCAGCGCGACAAGCTGCGATCGAACGCGGTTCCACCGCCGCAACCGGCGCCCCTACGCATGCCGCCAACGCCGGTGCCGATTCCAATGCCGACGTTTAGCCGCGGCCCCGAGCCCGTGCGGCACGAGGCGCCGCCGCCGGCACCCCTTGCGGTGCGTCCGCCGGAACCGCCAAAGGCACCAGCCCCCCTGCGCCTCAAAGCGGATGGGCCATCGGGGTTCAACGCTCCGGCGCCACGCGTCGAACGCCGTGAGCCTGCACCTGCGCCGATCCCCCGCTTCCTCGAGCGCGAAGAGCCGGCGACGACCGGACAATTCCCATGGAAGCTGGTGGCAGCAGCAGCGGTCGCAATCGTGGCCGTCATTGGTGTCGGCCGCGCATACATTCCAGGTCACAACACGCCGCCCGAGACCGAGGCCACGGAACCGGCGCCGGCGCCGGCCCCGGCAGCGACCAAGAAGGTGGAAGCCACCAAGCCCGGGAGCCTGGCAGTCACGACGCAGCCTGCTGGTGCGCACGTCATGCTCGATGGAAAGGATGTCGGCGAATCGCCCGTCCTGCTGGACAGCGTGACAGCGGGAAAACACACGCTGACTTTCATCACGACGTCAGGCACCGTCAAGAAGACGATTCGGATGGAAGCGGGCAAGCCGCTGTCTGTCGACGTGCCCATCTACTCTGGGTGGATTGCGGTGTTCTCGCCGGTCACGCTCGACATCGCGGAGAACGGGAAGTCCATCGGCACGACCGAGCAAGGACGCCTGATGCTGTCTCCAGGCCGCCACGTGTTGACCTTCACCAACCGCGACATGGGCTACAAGACCACCCAGTCGGTCGACATCGAGCCAGGCGAAGAGCGATCGGTCAGCCTCGTGCCGACTGGCGAGTTGAGCGCGAATGCCACGCCCTGGGCCGAAGTCTGGTTGGATGGCAAGAAAATCGGAGATACACCGCTCGCCGGCCAGCACGTGCCCCTCGGAACTCACGAAGTCGTCTTCAAGAATCCTCAGTTCCCGGAGCGCCGCGTGACCGTGACCGTCACCGCCTCGAATCCGGTTACTGCGTCAGTAGATTTCACTAAACAGTAACCAGTTCCCAGTTTCCAGTTTCCAGTTTCCAGATCCAGTTGGACGCAGCCGACGCCCGGATCGAGGAAAGTGCGAACTGAAGGCGAGAAACTGCACCCACGACTGCAACTGGCAACTGGCAACTGACAACTGGAGACTGGCAACTGGAAACCGGAAACTGGAAACTGGAAACTAGCAACTGAGACTCAGTTGTGAAAGGCAATTTCACTACCGTAAGTTCGGGTTCAAGTTCGTGTGATGCTTGAGCAATTGCAGTTCCACCTGAAACTGTCTACTTTCGCTTCTGCTCACGTTTTCTCGTAGGTCAACCGCCCGTGCAAGTGGCACTTTCTTTGCCTCACGGCGACCATTGTTCAAAAGGTGGCCTATGTGGAGCTGGATCTACTGTTACGTGACCGGGCACGACTACAGCGTGTCGTGCGATGGCGGGTCGATGTTCCTTCGATGCGTAGTTTGCGGACGCCGGTCCCCAGGATGGATCGTGCATGCGCAGCCGCACGCCCATCCGCACGGTAGCGACGCGTAGCGCGATTCTTCTCAGGTCTGACTCGCCCTTCAAGCCCTCGGGTTGACACTGCGCGCATCGGCTGAGGAGAATGTTCGTGATGGCCGTCCCGCGCATCACGAGCGCAGACCTGAAGCGCCGGATCGATGCACGCCGGGCGCCTCACGCCGTTCACGTCCACACAGAACTCGCGTTCGAATCTGACAGCCTCGCGCGCCGTGCCGCGAGACGCGCCCGCTCACGCCTCTCAGTCAGGTGCGCCTGCGCGCTGTCGATTCCTTTCTCAGGCACGTCCCCAGAGTGAGCAGCGGTTCCACGTTCGGGCGGGCACTGCGCGCGCTCGCCGATGTTGCGGACATCCGCGGAGCGGCGGCGGAGGCTGCCGAGCTTCGGCATGCCGCCGACGCGATCGGCAACCTCAGTACCTCGGCGGCGACCGCGTTGATGGCACGCGCGCGGCGCGATCGGTTCCAGGGCACCCCCAACCTCAGCCCGCTCGTCCAACGACGCCTGCGGGAACTGGCCGTTGTCGGCCCCGATGTTGCCATTTCGACTGGACGGGCCACGCTGCCGACTCTTCTCAGAGGCCTGTTGGAGCTGGGTATTGTCGATTCAGAGGAAGCTGCCCTGCTCGCGCGGCAACTGGGCATCCTGACGCTCGGAGAACTCTTTTACGCCCTCGACAGCGGCCGCGTCCAGCAGACGCTCGGCGACAATCTCGAGGCGCGCCTTCGACATGGTGCCCCCGCGATTGCGAACGACAGGGGACTGATTCCGCTCGGGCGTGCGCGGGACATCCTCGCGTCGCTGATCACGGCCGTCAAAGCCAGCGGCACGGCCTTCGACGCGATCGGCATCGCCGGCGACGCACGCCGATTCGAGCCCTTGGTTGCTGAACTGGCCCTGGTTGCATCCGCCGCCGATCCCGCAGTCGCGATCGACCAACTCTGTCAGGCTCGGGGCATCGAGGAGATCCACCATGTTGGCCCGCGGCGGGTCATTCTGACCGTTCAACGGACCGAGATAGATGTCCGCGTCGCCGCCCCGAACGAGTACGGCACGGTGCTCTTCTCGACAACGGGATCGCGTCCTCACCTGCATGCCATGCGCGCGAGAGTTGGTCACCTCAGCCTCGCTCCGCGCGAAGAAGACCTCTACGTGCACGCGGGACTGCCGTTCATCGCTCCAGAGATGCGTCAGGGGACGGGCGAGATCGAGGCCGCCGCGGCAGGCACTCTGCCGTCGCTGATTTCCCGTGACGACATCCGCGGGGATCTGCACATGCACACGATCTACAGCGACGGCGCCGACTCGCTCGAAGCCATGGTCGCCGCATCGTGCTCGCTGGGATATGAATACATCGCGATCACGGATCACTCGGAACGGGCGAGCGCGTCGCGAACGCTGACGCGCCGCGATCTCTCCCGGCAACGCGGCGAAATCGACGCCATGCGCGAGCGGTATCCGCAGATCACCATCCTGCACGGTGTCGAAACCGACATCATGCCCGACGGCAGCCTGGATTTCCCCGACCGTGTTCTCGAGACGCTGGACATCGTTCTGGCGTCGTTGCACGACGCCGCGCGCCAGGATGCGAAAACGCTGACCCGGCGGTGTCTGCAGGCGATCCGGCACCCTCTCGTGACCATCGTGACGCATCCGGCCAACCGGATCGTCGGCCGGCGCGACGGCTACCCGCTGGACTTCGAGACGGTGTTCGCAGCCGCTGCGGAAACCGGCACCGCGTTGGAAGTGGATGGCGCACCCGCGCATCTCGACCTCGAGGGCGAGCGCGCGCGCGAAGCGATTGCGGCGGGCGTCACGCTCACCATCGACAGCGACTGTCACCGCGCTCGATTGCTGGAGCGCCAGATGCACTTGGGAATCGGCACCGCCCGTCGCGGCTGGGTGGAGGCGCGCCACGTATTGAACGCGCGCCCTCTCCACGAGGTTCGCGCGTTCATCGCCGCCAAGCGCACGCGATAGCGAGTTCATCACGCCGCGGGGCTACTTCTTGACGACAATCTTGTCGACGACCTGACTGACGCCTTCAATCGATCGCGCGTCCGCGACAGCCTTCTGACGAGTCGCATCGGTCGGCACGCTGCCGGTCAGCGTGACCACGGTTCCTTTCGTCGTCACGGCGATGTCCATGCCCTTGACGTCTTTATCGAGGAAGTAAATCGCCTGAACTTTCGTCGTGATCCACGTGTCGGAGATTTCCTTCCCCACGCGATCGGCGGCGCTCCTGGCCTGGGCCCTCACCTGTTCGGCGTGGCCGGAGGATCGCTCCTTTTCGTGGGCGTCGCTCGCTGGCGGCTTCTCCGCTTGCGGCAGCGTGAGTTTGTCGACGACCTGCTTCACGCCGTCAGTTCCTTTCGCTTTGGCGATGGCCCGACTGCGCTCCGCTCCGTT
>JBKPNQ010000142.1:0-17459 GCA_046732715.1 Acidobacteriota bacterium
CGCCGCGTGGCGCCAGTCGCTACCCTCGCTCGCATCTTCTCTCGCCGAGCCTCCGACCTCAACGTCGCCGCCCGGCGCGTCTTCTCTCACGGAGGCCTCGGACCAATTGACTTACATCTCTTTGTATCGCAAAGTAGAAGAAGCCATGGACCTCTCCCGCGCGCTCGGGCAGCTGGCGGACATTCATCAGCAGATCGCCAAGGGGGAGATCTATCGCGGCTACCGATCCGTGCCGGTGGCAGCGTCGGGGCTGATCGGCTTTGCGGCGGCATGGGCGCAGGCGCCCGGACTCGGCGTGAACGACCCTGTCGGGTTCGTCTTCTACTGGACGGCGATCGCCGGCTGCGCCGCACTCGTCGGGACCAGCGAAATCATCTTCAACTACATCGTGCGCGACGACCGGGCCGACCGTCGGCGCACGCGTCAGGTTGTCGGCCAGTTCCTGCCGAGCATTCTCGCCGGAGTGATCATCACCCTGAGCCTCGTCCACCTCAGCGCCGCGCTGGTGTCGCTGCTGCCCGGGCTCTGGGCTATCTGTTTCGGCCTCGGCATCTTCGCGTCGCGTCCCTATCTGCCGCGCGCGAGCGGATGGGTCGCGCTCTTCTACTATGTCGCGGGGATTGTCTTGCTGTGGATTGCCCGCGGCCCGGAACCGCTGGGCGCGTGGTGGGTTGGCGGAACGTTTGGAACCGGACAATTGCTCGCGGCATTCGTGCTGTTCTGGAATCTGGAAAGAGACCACCAACCAGTGATGATGCTGGCTGGCATCGGGCTCGAGGAGAACGATGGCGGGGAAGAAGAAAACTGATCGGGACGAACAGGCCGGACGCTTTGCCTACGACGGACTGGAGCGTGTGCTTCACGAGAAGGCGCGACTCGGGATCATGACGTCGCTGGTGACACGTCCCGAAGGCCTGCTCTTTTCGGAGCTGAAGCGCCTGTGCGCGCTGACTGACGGGAATCTCAGCCGGCACCTCGACGTGCTGCGCGAGGCCGGGCTGGTCGAGGTCTGGAAGGGATTCGAGAATCGCCGCCCGCAGACTCTGTGTCGACTCAGTGCCGACGGGCGCCAGCGCTTTGTCGCCTACCTCGAGCAGCTGGAGCAGGTGGTTCGTGATGCGATGCCGAAGGCCGCGCGGCGCACTGCCAAGGTGCCGGACCTGCCAAAAGGGTGGGTGCCTGCTTAGAAAGTAAAAAGTTAAAATTTGAAAGTTAAAAGTGAAGAGTTGCTCGACTCTTGCTTTTGAACTGTTCACTTCTAACTTTTAACTTTCGTCAACCGCCACCCATCATCCGACACAAACGCGCGTCCTTCCTCGTGAAGTTTCACGAGATGCGCGAGGACGCTATCGGCGGCGGCCGCTACGAGGTTCGGCGCCAGCTTCGTGTAGACGCGGCGCACGATCTCTTCCGTCGTCATCGCGCCTTCTCTGAGCGCGGCAATCACTTCTTGTTCTCGCTGCACCCGGTGTTGCAGGTACTCCTCAATCAATGACCTCGGATCGTCAACGATCGGGCCATGTCCCGGAAGAAGGCGCTTCGGGGCAAGCGCACGCACACGCTGTAAGGAATCGAGATACTTCCGCAAGTCACCCCCCTTGCTGGCCGGAATAACAATCGACCCGCCGAGTCGCACGAGATCGCCACAGTACATGTCGCCAGTTTCCTCGTCCAAGAAGCACAGATGATCGGGTGCATGTCCAGGCGTCGGAACAATCCGCAGGGCGATGTCACCCGCGTTCACCATCGGGTTCGGCGTGCCGAATCGGACAACGTCGACTGACGGCCACCTCGACACGATTGCATCGAGGCCGCCGGCGTGATCGGGATGGCCGTGTGTCAGGAACACCCGCGCGAGCGGTTGTCCGGCAAGCGCGGCCTCCAGGCTCGCGAGATGGGCAACGTTGCCAACTCCTGCGTCGATCAGTGCGGGCTCACGGCCGGTGAGGAGATAGGTATTGTTCCCGGTCGGGCCGGTCCAGGAGGATGGGTTGTTGGCCTGAAGCACGAGCATGCGAGGCACTCAAGCAAACTTGGGTCGCGAGCAGCTTCCCGCTACCAGCTCGAATCGCGAGCCGCGAACTGAATGTCGGCGGCGCGATTATGTGAACCCGTTCACGATTGCGCAAGAACTTGCGGCGAACACTCGACCTGTCGATCAGTTCCCCCGTTGACGTACTCTTGTCGGATGGTTCTGATTTTTGGAAAAGACGGGTGCCCGTACACACAAAACGCGCGCGATCACTACGCCGGCAAGAACGTTCCTGTCCAGTATTTGAACGTCAAGAAGAGCGCCACGGATCTGGATCGGATGCTCACCTATTCGAAGGGCGCGCGCCGTGTGCCGGTGATTGTCGACGGCGACACGGTCACGATTGGATTTGGCGGCACGTGAGGCGTGTAAGGCGTCGCGGTCGCGACGACTCGCTGTACAATTCGTCGAGTGCCTGAAGAGTTCACGCCAGACGAGCGCGCACGGCTGGCGCCCTACTTCACCAGCCTCGATAGCCACGTATTCGCGCTGACGAACCTGCCCGAAACGGTCAAGGGCGCGCTCTTCGCACGCTATTCGCGTTCCGCCAAGTCCCTTCGGCGCCTTTTTCTCGATGAGTTCGCCGACCAGGTGACTGCCGGTCACGATGTTGGTGAATCTGGCGCCACCGCGTCCACCACCGGCATCGAACGTGCCGAACGGCTGTACGCGCGTGTTTTCAATGACTATGGTGACGATTCCGTCGCGCAGCTGGGCGGAGCGCACATTGCCTGCGAGTACGTCTCGAATGTCCTGACCAAGGTGCTGGAGTGGGGTCGGTTGATGGCGTATCTCGAGCAATCGACCCGCTACGTGCCTTACACCGACAAGCTCCACGACGCGTGGCGCTATCACGTGCCTGACGAGCTCGGCTCGGGCGCGCTTCGCGAGCGCTATGTTCGCACAATGGACCACACGTTCGAAACCTACGCGAAGTGGATTGCGCCGATGCAGGACCACTTCGCGCGTCGGTATCCGAAATCGTCAGGCGATTCGGATGGTGTGCACCGCGCCGCGATTCGCGCCAAGGCGCTCGACACCTTGCGCGGCCTGCTGCCGGCCGCGACGCAGTCCAACGTCGGGATCTTCGGAACCGGACAGGCGTTCGAAGCGCTGCTGTTACGAATGCGCGCGAATCCGCTGGCGGAAGTCCGTGCCTGCGCGGATCAGATGCTGACCGAACTGCGCAAGGTCATCCCGGCATTCCTCACGCGCGTCGATCAACCCGAGCGCGGCGGCCGGTGGAGCGACTATTTTTCTGCCATTCGGCAGGACCTCGATGGCGTCGCGCTCGATTTGGCGGCGGTCGAGCCGGAACCACGTGACGAGGTCACGTTGACCGATTTCGATCCGCTGGGAGAAATGAAGGTCGTGGCTGCCGCGCTGTACGCAATCTCGGATCTGCCCGACGATCAACTGTTCGACCTCGCGCGGCGGCTGTCACCCGACGAGCGCCTCGGAATTCTGCGAGCCTATGTCGGAACCCGGACCAACCGGCGCCATCGTCCAGGCCGCGCGTTCGAGCGCACCAGCTATCGCTTCGACGTGCTCACCGATTACGGCGCCTTTCGGGATCTCCAACGCCACCGGTTGCTGACGATTGAATGGCAGCCCCTGACGCCACGCCACGGCTTCACCGAGCCCGAGGCGATCCTCGAAGCAGGCGCGCGCGACGACTGGAATCGGGTGATGGACGGCTCGGCGAGCCTGTTTGAGGCCCTCGATTCCGCAGGCCTGAAGGCGGTAGCACCCTATGCCGTCGCGATGGCCTATCGCGTGCGCTTTTATATGGACATGAACGCCAGGGAAGCCATGCACCTCATCGAGCTGCGCACGGCCCCGCAAGGGCATCCCGCGTATCGGCGAGTCTGTCAGCGGATGCACACTCTCATCGCGGACCACGCGGGGCACCGCGCGCTCGCCGCCTCGATGCAATTCGTCGATCATTCCGAAGTGGAACTCGAGAGGCTCAACGCTGAACGGGTGCTCGAGAAAAGGCGTTCAATCCCGAATCCCTAATCACTGATCCTGAATCGCTAATCCTCGAATCGCTAATCCTCGAATCCCTAATCCTCGAATCCCCAATCCTCGAATCCCTAATCCTCGGATCCGGAAATCGTTGAATCCTTGAATCGTTGAATCGTTGAATCCGCGCGTCTAGCTGGCATGAACCGTGCCCTCGAGTGGAACACATGGCTCACAAACTCGAGGAATTGCCGATATACGACAAGGCCGAGGCTTTCTGGAGTGCAGTTAATGCAACGCTCGATACGCCGCGCCTGCGCAGAGATCGCAAACTGCACGAGCAGATTTCAGAGGCCAACGACTCGATCACCTCGAACATGGCGGAAGGATTCGAGCAACCAACGGACAGGGCATTCGCCAGTTTCCTGACGCATGCCAAGGCGTCGCTCGCGGAAGTTCTCAAGCGATTGAAACAGGCGTATTTCAAGCGGCATATCTCGAAGGAACAACTCGATCCCCATGTGATCGCAGGTGAAGAACTCGGCAAGATGCTCGGAGGGTTTATCAAGTACTTGCGCCAGTCCGACTGGACCGACCGGGGCCGTCACGACTCGTCAAAGTGATTCAACGATTCAGGGATCGGGGATTCAAGGATCAGGGATTCAAGGATCAGGGATTCGGGATCAGTGATGAGGGATGAGGGATTCATTCGGCTGGAACGCGATTGCCGCTCCAGTAGCGGCCGAACTCGTCGAGAAACGTCAGCGACTGGAAGCTCTTCATCCGATCGAAGAAAAGCACACCATCCAGATGATCCGTTTCGTGTTGAATGACGCGGGCGGTGAAGCCGGAGGCCGGCATCTCGATCTTCTTCCCGGTGCGATCGAACGCACGCACGACGATCTGCCTGGCCCGCGGCACACGACCCCGGATATCCGGGATGCTGAGGCACCCTTCCCAATCCTCCACCAGATCGCGCGACGTCATTTCGATTTGCGGGTTGATCAGCACCATCAACGGCACGTCGTCGGCATCGTCTCGCTCCGCATCCTGTTCGTCCACGTTCTGGCGGGGCGGAAAGCCGGCGACGAAAATCCGAAGACTTTCGTGAACCTGGGGCGCCGCCAGGCCCACCCCTTGGTAGTCCTTCATCGTTTCGAGCATGTCATCGATGAGCTGCTGGATGCTCGGCGTTCGGATCTCCGACGGATGCAGCGGCCGGGCTTTCGCGCGCAGCACCGGATGCCCCATACGCGCGATCTTCAGTATGGACATATGCGGATTATATGGCGGCCAGCAGTCGGAGATTTCGGCGAAATCGGGTACAAACGTGGGATCGCTCGCGAACCATGATGCAGGAACCCGCGTTCAGATTCTGCCCGGCTTGTGGAGGTCCGCTCGAAACACGCCAGTTGAAAGCCGGCGATCCGGGGCGCCTCGTGTGCAGTCGCTGCGGATACATTCACTACTTCGATCCGAAAGTCGCCGTCGGCACCGTCATCACCACGACGGACAACAAAATTGTTCTGGTCCGCAGGGCAATCGAGCCGGGCTACGGATTGTGGGTGTTCCCGGGCGGCTACGTCGATCGCGGCGAAGAGGTCACGGTCGCGGCAATCCGGGAGGCGCGGGAGGAAGCGGGCCTGGAGGTACGGCTCGACGGCTTGATCAATATCTACTCGTACCCCGGGCGCCCGATCGTCATCATCGTGTATAAGGCGTCCATCATCGCGGGACACCTTCGCGTCGACGAAGAATCTCTCGAGGCGGGACTGTTTTCGCGCGCTGAGATTCCGTGGGCGCAGCTCGCGTTTCGAAGCACGCGGGACGCGCTCGACGACTACTACACCGGGATCGTTCATCCGATTCGGTGATTTCGGACTTGTCCGCGCACTGGCGAAAACGAAATCGAACGGCCGAGCTCGGCAGGCAACTCCAGTAAATCGCTCACGGATGGGATGGTATACTTGTCGCTCCTCTATCCCTGTTCCGGGGAAATCGTCCGTCCGATAACTACACGTGATCGGTCCGCGCGATCCGCGAACCGCTACGATCTCATCTGGATATCGATATGAAGAACACGTTCCTGTCGATCGTGCTCGCAGCCGCCACCGCTGCTGCTGGTTGCACCAGTTTCGAGCACAAGAGCTCGCTCACCGAGCCGTCAACGGCCGGCAACAGCTCGCTGCTCGGCAATTGGACGTCTTCAACCCTCATTCCGACGCCGAGCACGTGCACTGATTTCCAGTGGAACGTGACTGAACAGACGGCGTCTTCCGCCAAGGGGTCGTTTAGCGCGAGCTGTCCTGGCGACCTGAAATTCACTGGCACAGCCGAAGGAAGCCTCAATTCACCAACGCAGATCCAGTGGAGCGCCAAAGCGAACGCGGCCGGGCCGGGCCTGCCCTCGTGCGCGATGGCACTCACCGGCACCGCCTCGATCGGGACCGATTCGATCATCATCCCCTACGGTGGCGACACCTGCCTTGGAAAGGTCCAGGGGATCGAGACGTTGAAGAAGCACTAAAAAGTGAAAAGTCAAAAGTCAAAAGTGAAGAGGTGAAAGTTGCCAGGGAAGGAAAGAATTGGTCTTTACTTTTAACTTTTAACTTTTAACTTTTTACTTTTGCCCCTGCGTCAGCCTGCGAATTAGCGCTTCATCGGCGGGGGGAAACGGCAACGACCGCAGTTCCTCCCGCGACACCCATCGCATTTCCTGGCCGAGCGCCGCCACCGGACTTCCAGTCAGGCGGCACTCGAAGAAATGAAGCTCCACGACGCGGTCCGGATACGTGTGCGTGATGGTGAAGACCTCGCGGCCGACGACAACTCCAGTCGTGAGCTCCTCGGCTATCTCGCGTTTGAGTGATGAGACGTGCGTTTCTCCCTCTTCACATTTGCCACCCGGGAACTCCCAGAGGCCCTCGAGGTGGACGCCGCGCGGTCGGCGCGTCACCAGGAACCCGCCATCCTGCTCGATGACCGCCGCAGTCACGACGATCCGCCTGGGGAGAACCGGGGCAAGGCCGGTCATGATTGTCCGAAGGGAAACGCGGCACACCCGCTGCGGAGCGGACAGTCGGGACAGTGCGGCTTGCGGGCGGTGCACAGCGTGGCGCCAAAATCCATCAACGCCTGATTGAAGTCAAACACGTGGCGCATCGGGAGCACCGTGCGGGAAACTTCCCAGAGATGGCGACGCATCGCATGCGACTTCGGATCGCCGGCCCCGACAAAAACCCGGAACAATACGCGCGCGACGTTGGTGTCGAGAATCGCAGCGCGCTGCCCGAAGGCAAAGCTCAGTACAGCTCCCGCGGTGTACGCGCCGATGCCCTTGAACGATCGCAGTGTGATTTCATCGCCGGGTAGCTCGCCGCCGTATCGCGCGACCGACTCGCGTGCGATCGCATGAAGCCGTCGCGGTCGAATGTTGTATCCGAGCGGCCGCCAGGTCTTCGACACTTCTTCCTCGGGCGCCGCGGCCAGGGCGTCAAGCGTGGGATACTTCTCGATCCACTCGTGGTATTTCGGCAGCACGCGATCGACCTGTGTTTGCTGCAGCATCACCTCGGATACGAGGATCCGATACGGATCGCGCGTTTGCCGCCACGGCAAATCGCGCCCGTTTCGGCGATACCAGTCGAGCAACCGGCGTCGAAACCATTGGCGGCTGACGGGTGTCGGCAGGCCGGGGAGGTGTCTTGAGGTTCGTTTTCGCGTGTGGCTGGCCATTCCGGGAACGTGATTCTGCAATCGATTCGGTGTAAACCGAAACTGATCCGGCGAATAATGAGGACGTGAAAATCTACACCAGGACCGGCGATGGTGGCGACACCGGTCTTTTCGACGGCACGCGCGTTCCCAAAAACGACCCCCGCGTGGCGGCGTACGGCGACGTCGACGAGCTGAACGCCTGGCTTGGACTGGTGCGTGCTTCTCTCCCGGACGGGCGGCTCACCGCAATGCTCGAGCAGATTCAACGGGATCTGTTTGCGCTCGGCGCGCGACTCGCGGATCCCTCGCACAAGATCGCGGGCCGCGTGACGAAAGCTGCGATCGTGGCGGCTGACATCAGGCGGCTGGAAGAATGGATCGACCTGCTCGAGTCGGAGTTGCCGCCCCTTCGGCGATTTATCCTCGCAGGTGGATCTCCTGCCGGCGCCGCGCTTCACGTCGCCCGCACGGTCTGCCGGCGTGCCGAGCGCGCCATCGTCGCACTCGGTCAAGGCGCGGTCGAGCCGGATCTTCTCGTCTACATCAACCGCCTGTCCGATCTGCTTTTTGTGATGGGACGCTCCGCGAATCGAACGGCCGGAGCGGCGGAAACCGAGTGGTGAAGTCGGAGGCGGTCCCGGATACCAGCGCCAGCATCCAGGCGGCGTACAGGTACTGCGAACGCATCGCCCGCGATCACTACGAAAACTTTCCCGTGGCATCCGCGCTGCTTCCTGGCGCGATGCGGCCGCATATCGCCGCGGTGTATGCGTTCGCGCGCCGAGCCGACGACTTTGCCGACGAGCCGGGACCGGACGTCAAGGAGCGACTGCGGTTGCTCGATGGGTGGGAGCGCCGGCTCGACCGCGGCGCGACTGCAACATCGGGTGACGACTTGATCTTCGTCGCGCTCGAGCACACGATCCGGTCGCATCATCTGCCGCGGTCTCTGTTTCACGATCTGTTGAGCGCGTTCCGGCAGGATGTCGTGACGACCCGCTATGAAACCTGGCATCAGGTGCTCGACTATTGCCGGCGGTCGGCGAACCCGATTGGCCGGCTGGTGCTCCGCATTGCCGGCTACAACGATGCGACGCTGGATGCACAGTCCGACGGCGTGTGCACCGCGTTGCAGTTGACGAATTTCTGGCAGGATTTGGCGGTCGACTGGCGCCGAGGCCGTCTTTACGTACCGGAGGAGGCACGCGCAAGGGCGTTCGCGCGCGAAGCGGATCTCGATCGCGGTGGGATGACGTCCGAGTGGCGCGCCGCTCTACAAGAAGCGACCCAACGCACGAGGGAACTCTTTCGGGCGGGCCGTCCTGTCTGCGACGCCGTTCGCGGGCGGCTTCGATGGGAACTCCGGTTCACCTGGCTCGGGGGCATGCGCATCCTGGAAAACCTCGAAGCGGCGGGTTTCGACGTGTTCCGCCACCGGCCCACGCTCACGGCAGCCGATGCGCCAGTGCTCGGCTGGCGCGCGCTTCGCTGGTCGGCTCAGTCTTCGCGCTGACATGGGCCGCGATACCAACTTCTACTACTCGTTTCTGGTGCTTCCACCGGAGAAGCGCCGCGCCATTGTGGCGGTGTGGGATTTCTGCCGTGCCGTGGACGACTCGGTGGACGAAGCGGGGGCTGGCGAACCGGCGAGAGTTCAGGTCGCTCGCTGGCGGCAAGAACTGGCGGCGGTTTTCGACCGTGGAACACCACAAACTCATCAAGGTCTGCGACTCGCCCCGTTCGTGCCGGCGTTTAGTCTTCCGCGTTCCGCGTTCGAAGCGCTCATCGAGGGAGTCGAAATGGATCTCGATTCCCGCCGCTATGAGTCGTTCGCGGATCTGTATGAATACTGCATCCGGGTTGCGTCGGCGGTTGGCCTTATTTGCCTGGAGATCTTCGAGTACTCTGACCCGCGAGCGCGTCAATACGCGATCAACCTTGGCGTCGCGCTGCAGCTCACGAACATCCTTCGCGATGTGCCGGAGGATCTGGGGCGCGGACGCGTCTACCTTCCGCAGGCAGATTTGCGCGCGAATGGATGTTCGGAGGAAGACATCAGGCGTGAAGTGGCGCAGGCCGGCCACGGTGTGCGATCTCCACACGTGAAAGCGGTCCTCCGGCAACAGGCCGATCGGGCGCGCGATTACTTTCGGAGGGCGGCGGCCGATCTACCGCCCGCTGACGTCAGTCGCCTCGTGGCGGCAGAGATCATGAGTGCCATCTACCGCGGACTCCTGGGTCGCATCGAACGCGCCGACTACGATGTGTTCAGCCGCGTCATGCGCATTCCGCGCCCGCAGCGCGCGGTCATCGCCGCCGGGACATGGGCCCGCACCATGCTCCGCGTGCGATAACCCATGAGCGACCCGCTCTTTCAACAGGGGACTTCGTCCGCCGAACAAGCCACGTCCGATCGTGTCGTCGTGATCGGTGCCGGGTTTGCCGGTCTCAGTGCGGCCACGGTCCTGTCCGAACGAGGTGTCCCGGTGTTGGTTGCCGAGGCGAGGGCGCAACTCGGCGGGCGAGCGACCGCCTTCCTCGATCGCCAGACCGGCGAGCTCGTCGACAACGGACAGCACGTGCTCTTTGGCTGCTACCGCGCGACGTTCGAATTTCTCAGGCGCATCCAGGCGCTGGATCGCGTCCGGGTTCAGCCGTCGCTGACGGTGCCGTTCATCGATCGCGACGGCCGGCGATCCGTGCTCTCGTGTCCAACACTTCCCTCGCCGCTTCATCTTCTCGCCGGCGTCCTGGAATGGGATGCGATGCCCTGGCGCGACCGGCTCGCGGTGTTGAAACTGGCCGGCCCTTTGCGACGTGCGCGCCGCGAGCTGAAGCGGACCGGGTCAGTCTCCGCCGAGCCTCGCGGCACCGTCTCGGAGTGGCTCATCGCACACGGTCAGACAGAAAGGTTGCGCGCGTGGCTCTGGGAGCCGCTGGCAGTCGCCGCGCTCAATCAGTCGCCCGGCGACGCGGCGGCGGATCCCTTTATTCGAGTACTGGCGGAAATGTTCGGGCCGAACGCAGGGGACTCGTCGCTCGTGTTGCCGACGCGGCCGCTTCACGAGATGTATGCGGAACCGGCGCGCCGCTACATTGAGTCAAGAGGCGGCGAGGTCCGCGTCAATGCGCTTACGCGAATCGTGGTCGAGGGCGGCCGTGTAACCGGCGTGGATATCCGCGGCGAGCGCATTGTTTGCCGCCGCGTTGTGACCGCGGTCCCGTGGTTCGATGTGGGCCGGTTGTTCGTGCCGGTCCCTCCGCCGCAACTCGCGGCGGTCCTGGCGTCGGCTGCAGCGATGGGCTCGATGCCGATCGTGACCGTCAATCTCTGGTACGACCGCCGGATCATGGATGAAACCTTTGTGGGACTCCCTGGACGTGAGATGCACTGGGTCTTCGACAAGCGGCTCGCGTTCGGCCGCGACGCTTCCCATCTCTCGCTCGTCTCGAGCGGAGCGACACGGCTGACCGCCATGGATCGTGACGAACTGACCGCGCTAGCAGCCGCAGAAGTTCAGGAAGCCATTCCGGCCGCGCGCGAAGCGAGCCTCGTGCGTGCCACTGTTGTCCGCGAAAGACAGGCGACGTTTTCGCTCGCGCCCGGCCAGCCCTCCCGGCCTGGCACGACGACACCGATTGAGGGCCTGTATCTGGCAGGCGACTGGATCGACACCGGCCTCCCCGGCACAATCGAGAGCGCCGTCGTCAGCGGCCATCGCGCCGCGCGCGAATTGCTGAATGCTGGTTGATAATCGAAAAAGGTGGCTGGCACCTTTCCGGGAAAGGTGCCAGCCACCTTTTCATCGTGGTTATCCGGCGATCCTCTTCTGACATTATAAGTTACGGCCAAATCGTAGCGATCACTCTCCGAATTCAGTATGGATTCCGTCGTCGTTCACTACCAGGAAATCGCGCTTAAGGGGAACAACCGCCCGTGGTTCATCGCGCGGCTTGCGCGCAATCTGCGGGAGGCGACCGCAGACCTCCGCGTGCGCGAAGTCCGAGTGCTCATGGGTCGGATCGAGGTGGTCCTCGACGGCGAAGCGCAGTGGCCGCAGGTTCGCGAGCGCCTTTCGCGCGTGTTCGGCGTCGCCAACTTCGCGCAGGCCGGCCGGGCCCCGCTTGACGTGGACGCCATCGCGAACGCGATCCTGGCGGACCTCGAGGGACGCCCGGATCCGCGGACATTCCGCCTTTCGGCACGGCGGGCCGACAAGCGCTTCCCGCTGACGTCGCCGCAGATCGAGCGCGAAGTCGGTGGACGGATCAAAGAAGCCCGTCGCTGGACCGTGAATCTCGACGACCCGGAGTTGACGATTCATGTCGAAGCGCTGACCGACGATGCGTTCTATTACTTCGGCAAGGAGTTGGGGCCAGGAGGGATGCCTGTCGGCGTCAGCGGACGAGTCGCGTGCCTGCTGTCCGGCGGAATCGACTCACCGGTTGCCGCCTGGCGCTTGATGCGGCGAGGCTGCCGGGTCCTGCTCGTGCACTTTCACAGCTATCCAATCCTCTCTCGCGCCTCGCAGGAAAAGGCGCGCGAGCTGGCGCGCCTGCTGACGCAGTTTCAATTCCATTCGCGCCTGTTTCTCGTGCCGTTCGGAGAAATCCAGCAGCAGGTCACGCTGAGCGTTGCCCCACCGCTGCGGGTCGTGATCTATCGTCGGCTCATGATGCGAATCGCCGAGCGACTCGCTCGCGATCACAAGGCGCAGGCGCTCGTGACCGGCGAGGTTGTCGGGCAGGTCGCGTCCCAGACGCTGGAGAACCTTTCCGCCATCAACCGCGTCGTCTCCATGCCCGTGCTTCGGCCGCTCATCGGGATGGACAAGGATGAGATTACGGCTGAATCACAGCGGCTCGGCACCTATCCGATTTCGATCATCCCGGATCAGGATTGCTGCACGCTCTTTACACCGCGCCACCCGGCCACCAAGGCTCGCAACGACGACGTGGAGCGCGCCGAATCCACGTTGCCGATTGACGAGATTGTCGAGCGGGCCGTGACAGCTGTCGCCATGGAGGACTTCGAATTCCCTGTTGTAAAATGACGGTTTCACTCAATGGCTCGGAGACTGCTCACAGGCGGTTTCAAAACTGACAGCCGCCTGGCGGACGAGCGCGAGTGATTCAGGGAGAAACAAGAAGTGAAAATCACAGCGGGCAAGCTCGCGGGAATGAAAGCGGTCTCGAACGAACGCGGCGTGATTGCCGCGGCCGCCATGGATCAACGTGGCTCGTTGAAGAAGTCGCTCGCCAAAGAAAAGGGAGCGGACGTCAGTGACGCCGAGATGGAAGAGTTCAAGTCGCTCGTGACGGAAGTGCTGACGAAGCACGCGAGCGCAATCCTGCTCGATCCCGAGTGGGGCCTTCCGGCGAGCAAGCGCCGAGCCCCGGGCTCCGGCCTGCTGCTGGCGTACGAGAAGACCGGCTACGATGCGAACACGCCGGGTCGCCTGCCGGATCTGCTGGACGACTGGTCAGTCCGCCGGCTGAAAGAGGCGGGCGCGGATTGCCTCAAGATTCTGCTCTACTACACGCCGTTCGACACGAAGGCGATCAATAACCACAAGCAGGCCTGGGTCGAACGCATCGGCGACGAGTGTCACGCCAACGACATCCCGTTCTTCCTCGAGTTCGTCGGCTACCAGGAAGGCGCGGACGAGAAAGGCCTCGAGTACGCCAAGAAGAAGCCGGAGATCGTCATCGGCGCGATGAAGGAATTCACCAAGGACCGCTACGGCGTCGACGTGATGAAGGTCGAAGTACCGGTCAACATGAAATTCGTCGAGGGCGCGAAAGTATCAGGCGGACAAAGCGCGTACACCAAGAAGGAAGCGATGGACCATTTCCGCCGCGCCGCCGACGTTTCAACCAAGCCGTTCATCTACCTGTCAGCGGGCGTGAGCAATCCGGAGTTCACCGAGGCCCTGGAACTCGCGGCGGAGGCAGGGACAAAGTTTTCGGGCGTCCTGTGCGGACGCGCTACGTGGAAGGACGGAATCGCGATCTACGGCAAGCAGGGCGGCGGCGCCTTCCGGAAGTGGCTCGAAGATCAGGGCGTGAAGAACATCCACAACGTCAACGAGCGGCTAAAGGCCGCACATCCGTGGTACGCGTTCTACGGGGCGAAGACGGCGGAGGCGCTGGCTTAGTCAGTTTCCAGTTGCCAGTTCCCTGTTGCCAGTTCCCAGTTGCCAGTTACCAGTTCCCAGTTCCCAGTTACCAGTTGCCAGTTTTCAGCGAACTGGAAACTGGCGACTGGGAAGTGGTAACTCTTTTCGATAGCGCGGCCAGCACCGGCCCCGCCATCCACGTCGTCGTCAACGCCATGATCACCATCATCGTGTACATCTGCGGCGACAGGATGCCGAGGTCGTAGCCGATGTTGAGGACGACGAGTTCCATCAACCCTCGCGTGTTCATCAGTGCGCCCAAGGCGAGCGATTCACGCCACGGCGTTCCCTGAATTCGGGCCACCGCCGAAACAGCGCCAAACTTTCCAGCGACCGCGGCGAGAAGAACCAGCGCACACGCCAGCCACGCTTCCCCGGACAATGAGCCCACCTCCGTCCGCAGGCCTGAGTACGCAAAGAACAGCGGAAGCAGCAGCGTCGCGGTGAGCGGCTCGATCGCGCGCGCCAGGGGCTCGCGCAGATCGCCGGCGCCGCCGACGGCGATGCCGGCGAGAAAGGCGCCGAACACCGCGTGCACGCCGATCGCTTCAGTCGAAAGCGCGGACGCCAGCAGAAAAAGAAGGGCGGCCAGCAACGAACCTGGCGTCACGCCGTCTGAACCGGCTTCGCCAAAGAGCTGCGCAGCTCGCGGACGTACGATCGCGAACGCGATCACCGCCACGATCCCCGCGAGGACGACGGCAGCGAGCGGCCCTATGACGCCCTCTCCCCGACTGAATGCCAGCACGAGGGCCAGCAGGCACCACGCGGTCACATCATCGATGGCGGCGCACCCAATCGCCAGGTTGCCGAGCTCGGTGCCTTTCAGGCGGCGCTCGGCAAGGATGCGGGCGAGCACCGGAAAGGCCGTGATGCTCATCGCTGTGCCGATGAACAGCGCGAAGATCAGGAAGGGAACGCCAGCAGGCGCATACCGTTCGTGCAGATACAGCGACAGCCAGACGCCGAGCGCGAAGGGTACGATGATCCCGGCATTGCTGATGAGCACGGTTGCTCGAGCTCGACGACGGAGGCGAGCGACGTCCACCTCCATGCCAACAACAAACATGAACAGGACGACGCCGAGCTGACTGATCAAGTGCAGTGTCGATAGCGACGTTGCCGGGAACAGCCGGGACTCGATCGACGGAAAGACCTGACCCAATAGCGAGGGCCCGAGCAACACGCCCGCGAACATCTCGCCGACGACTGGCGTCTGCCCCAGTCGCCTGAAGACGACCGCGACAAGGCGCCCGGTGGCGACGATGACGAGCAGTTGGGTGAGAAGGATTTCCAGGCTATCGCCTCAATCAGCCCGCGACCGGCTTCGGAGTGCCGTCGATCGGGACAAACGGCAACATCGTGACGGTGCCGGCACGGTCGCCGACGGCCACGGAGGTGCCGGGCTGCTGGAAATCACGATGCACATAACCGAGCGCAATCGGGTAGCCGAGCGCGGGCGAATCCACGGCGCTGGTGACCGAACCGATGTCGCGGCCTGACACAACGATCTGTTCTCCACGCGAAGGAACGGGGACGCCACGTTCAAACCCAATTCCGACGAGCCGTCGAGCGACGCGGCCGTGGCCGCGATGCAGCACGCGGATGATGACCTCCTGTCCGACGTAGCACCCCTTGGTCAGGCTGATGGCGCGATCCTCGATGCCTGCTTCAAGGGGAATCGTGCCTTCGTCCATGTCGACGTGAAACAGCGGCCGGCCGCCTTCGACGCGGCAAATCTCCGCTGCGTCCGGCCCGACTTCGATTGCGCCGGCTGTCCGCAGCGACTCGAGCAGACTGGTTTTCACGCTCGCGGCAACGACGATTTCGAATCCCCTGACGCCGATCTCCTCGCTTACGAGCAGGGAGGCTGGGAGCCCCGAAAACCCGAACGGCCGGTTGGCATGGAGCGGAAGCGATCGCAACGTCTCTTCAAGTTGACTGCCGCCCACGGACGAATCGCCGACCGTACGAGCGAGGACCTGCGCTGACTGCGGGCCAAAAACGCCGACTTGCGACGTCGCCGCGGAGTCGTTCCTGATCTGCACGTCCTCACTGAAAATGAACCGCGACCAGCGATCGGCAATCGTATCTGCGAGCGTGCCCTCCAGGTCGACGAGGAGGTCGTCGCCGGTCTCAAAAACACGCATGTCCGCGATCATTCGCCCCTGGGCAGTCAGGTAGGCCGCATAGCACCCTGTCCCTTCGACCAGCGCGGCAATATCATTGGTAAGAAGACCCTGGAGATACGCTCGCCGATCCACGCCAGTCAATGCGAGACGGCCGCGGCTCGAGCGATCGACGATGCCGGCAGAGTGGCGAAGAGCGTGATAATCGTCGGCTAACGGCATAACCTAGAGTTACTGGTATCCTGAGCCTAGAGCGTATCTCATAAACTTGACGCTCGTGCCTAAGGTGCGAGCGAGCATGCGAGCGAGCCACGCGAACGGAGCGCGCCGACGAAGCGGCGCGCGAGAGCGTGTAGGGGAGTTCGAGGGGCGAAGCCTCTCGAATCAGACTGGATGCAATCACGACATTTTACTGCGGTGGCGTTGGCAGCCATCCTGGCTCCCGCTGTCCTTGCAGCTGCGGGCGCGCCAAGACTCCTTCAACAGCAGGCTCCGGCCGCGCAGCCCTCCGCCGTTCAGCCCGCGGAAGGAGAAAACGAGTTCACGCTGTTTCTGAACGGCGCCCGCGTCGGCGTCGAACGGGTTCGTCTTGCCAAAAGCGGGACCAGCTGGGTGCTTTCATCCACTGCCCAATTCGGTGCCCCGGTGAACACCACGGTCAACCGATTCGAGGTGAAGTACACGGCGGACTGGCAACCGACCGAACTGCACATCGAGGCGACGCAGGGGGGCCGTCCGATGACCCTCAACACGTCGTTCGGCGTGACGACGGCGATCAACGAGATTACGCAGAACGGAACGACCACCTCGAAAACGGATCAGGTATCCGCGAGGACGATTGTCCTGCCGAACACGTTTATCGCCGGCTATGAAGCGCTGGCTGCGCGGCTGGCGTCGTCAGAGCCAGGGGGGGAACTGCGTGCGTATGTCGCGCCTCAAGCCGAGGTCGTTGTCTCGGTGAAAGGCGTGTCGGCGGAGCAGCTGTCCTCGCCCGCAGGCGTGCTCGCGACGCGCAGGTACGACGTCGTGTTCCAGAATCCGGGGCGGCCGCTCGACGGCAGTATCACGATCGACTCGCGATCGCGGCTGGTTCGATTGGATCTGCCAGCCGCTGGACTGCGAGTCATGCGATCGGAGCTCGCAGGCGTCGCCGTGCGCTCGCAGCCGGTACGCAACCCGAACGACAGCGACGTGCTGATTCCAGCCCCCGGCTTCACCCTGGCCGGCACGATGACGGTGCCAAAGGAGCCAGGAAAACTGCGTCGCCCCGCGGCGGTGCTGGTCGCCGGATCCGGATCCGTCGACCGCGACGAGGTCGTTGCCGGTGTTCCGATCTTTGCGCAGATTGCGGCCGGCCTCGCCGACCAGGGATTCATCGTCCTGCGCTACGACAAGCGCGGTGTGGGCCAGAGCGGCGGACGCAGCGAGCGCGTGACC
>JBKPNQ010000143.1:0-13501 GCA_046732715.1 Acidobacteriota bacterium
CCGGTCTCCGGGATCAGCGTCCAGATCGTGCGTCGGGCCCCTTCCCACCGGCTCACCGCCAGCCGGGAACCATCCGGTGAAACGCGCGACCACAGCCAGGTACCCGGCGGCAGGCCGACTTCGCGTTCCGCGCCAGCGCGATCTTTGATCACCACACGGCGATCGGACCGCGGCGGGTTGGCAACGTAGAACAGATCGCCCGGTGTACTCGCTGCGGCCGGCGTCGCGTAGCGCACTGGCACATCGCGCGCAAGGACCGCGGTGTCGCCGGTGAGAGTCGCCGTGGTCACATCGAACGGCGCGGAGACGATCGACCACGACGCGCCCTCCTGGCGAGAGAACAGCAGGTACCCTGTCGGCGCAAGGCGTGCGTCCCACCCGGCGACGAGCTTTCGGAGCGTCCCGTCTGCCTCACGCACCGCTATCTGACTTTCGCGGTCCGTCATCAGAGATACAAGTAGCCGGCCGTTCGGCAGCCCGACAGCGCGGCTGACCCACGCGCGAGGCCCGAACGAGATCGTTTCCACGGGTCCGCCATTGGCCGACACGGATCGCATCGCGTCGTGGTAGAGCGTTGGATAGCGAATGCGATCGTCGGCACCCCAGGTGAGGTTGATGAAATAGTCGCTTCCCGGCGCGATGCCGGCAACGAGTAGCGCGGGCTCTCCTCCTGCAGTGGGAATCTTCATCAGGCCCCTGTCGGTGTGGAAGGCGATCCACTGGCTGTCCGGAGAAAACACGGGCGCGTAGGCGTCCGGTGGCGTTCCCGCGATCGGCCTCATTTCGAGGCTCGAGGTGCGGCGCAAGAGCAGACCGCCGCGAGCGCCGTCTACGATCGCGAGCAGGGTGCCGTCTGGCGACACGGCAAAGCGGTCGGTGAGAGCGGCGAGATCCGGAGTGCTGACGCCCAGCGTGGCGGCCACGTATGCGGCCGTCATCGAAGCCGGCGACGCGTGTCGCACGGCACGGACCCATCCCCACGTGCTGACCGCTGCCACCAGCGTGAGCACGCCAATGACAGCAAGCACGATCGGTCCTGATAACCAAGACGAGGCTGATGCGCCGGCGTCAGTCCCCTGTCCCGGTGTCGACGTGACGGCATCATCCACCTCGAGGAGCGCATCGGCGATGGCCGCGAGACGGCGCTTCGGGTTCTTTTGCAGGCATCGGCGCAGGAGGCGGCGGATCGCCGCCGGCGTTGCGCCCGGTAGCGATGACCAGTCGGGGTCGCGCTCGATGACTTGAGCCAGGGTGTCGGCGACGCTCTCGCCGGCGAAGAGCGTGCGCCCGGCGAGCATCTCGAACAGTACGCATCCGAACGCCCAGATGTCGGCACGCTCGTCGACCGCCCGCCCTCGGGCCTGTTCCGGCGCCATGTAGGCCGCGGTCCCGAGGATCATGCCGCGCATCGTCATCGCGGGTGAGGTTAACGTCGGCGAATTCGCCAGGTTCCCCGATCCCTGATCCCCAATCCCTGATCCCTGATCGAGCGCCTTGGCCAGACCGAAGTCCAGCACTTTCACCGTGCCGTCCTGACGAACCTTGATGTTTGCGGGTTTGAGATCGCGGTGGATGATCCCTTGCCCGTGCGCGGCGTCGAGCGCTTCCGCAATCTGCCTCGCGATCGCGAGCGTCTGATCGATCGGGATCGCACCCTGCGCGATGACATCGGCGAGCGTCGGCCCGTCGACCAGTTCCATCGCCAGTGCGAGCGTGCCGTCCGCCTTCTCCAGCCCGAAGATGTGGGCGATGTTCGGATGGTTCAACGCGGCGAGGACTTCGGCTTCGCGCTGGAAACGGGCGAGCCGGTCCGCATCAGCGGCCACTGAAACCGGCAGCACCTTGATCGCGACCTGGCGTTTCAGATTGGTGTCCGTCGCACGATACACCTCGCCCATGCCGCCGGCCCCGATGCCAGACAGAATCTCGTACGGGCCGAGGCGTGTGCCGCGCGTGAGCGTCAATCGTCCGGATTCTAGCGCGTGCGAGGTCAAACGCGACGAGATCGCCGTACGGTCCCGCGTTATGCCAGGAGAGGGATTCGACGCCATTCACCATGAGCCGAGCGACCGCCGGTGGACATTTCTTCACAGCAAGATGACGTCGGGCAGATATGATCGCGGCATCTCCATGATTGGTGGCACAGTCGGGCACTACCGGATCGTCAGGAAGATCGGCGCGGGTGGGATGGGCGAGGTGTATCTGGCCCACGACACACGTCTCGATCGACCTGTGGCTCTCAAGTTCGTTCGCACGCCCGGTGATCCAGGGGGGGCACAGCAACTCCTCCGCGAAGCACGAGCCGCGTCCGCGCTGAACCATCCGAGCGTCTGCACGATTCACGAAGTCGGCGAGGTGGCGGCGGACGCCTACATCGTGATGGAGTACATCGAAGGCGAGGCGCTCTCCGATCGGGTCGCCGCAGGCCCCATTCCTGCCGCCGACGTGCTCGCGATCGGCGTACAAATCGCGGCGGCACTGGCCCATGCGCATGGACGCGGTGTTGTTCATCGGGACATGAAGGCCGCGAACGTCGTGCTCGGTCCCGAGGGCCGTGTGAAGGTGCTCGATTTCGGCCTCTCGCAACGGACCCTTGCCGCCGCCCACGATGCCACGCGCCCGAGGGACACCGTGACGGAACCCGGTGTCATCACCGGGACCATCGCCTACCTGTCACCGGAGGTTCTTCGTGGTGCACGGGCGGACCAGACGACCGACTTGTGGGCGCTGGGCGTGACGCTCTACGAAATGTGCGCTTCGCGCCGACCCTTCGAAGGAGCGACGCTCTTCGAGCTGAGCGCGGCCATCCTCGACCGCACGCCCGCTCCCCTGCCGCCGAACGTCCCTGCTGCCCTCGCTGCGATCGTGGCGCGCGCGCTTTCGAAGAATCCCGGCGCGCGCTTCCCGGACGCCGCCGCCTTTCGTGAGGAACTGGAGGCCGCAGCCCGTGGCCAGGCTGAAGGAAACTTTCCAGCCCTGCGCACGCTTGTCGTTCTGCCGTTCGCAAATCTGTCCGGCGACCCGTTGCAGGAGTTCTTCGCCGACGGGATGACCGAGGCCATTACTGCAGCCATCGCCCGGCTCGGGTCGATTCGGGTGATTTCACGGACGTCCGCAATGCAGTTCAAGCGCGAGCGGCCGCCGACTCGCGAGATTGCGCGCCGGCTGAACGCGGATGCGGTCGTGGAAGGCTCCGTGACGTGCGCGGGCGATCGTGTCCGAATCTCGGCGCAGCTGATCGACGCGCGCAGTGACCAGCATCTGTGGGCCGAAAGCCACGTGCGCGACATCACCGACATCCTTGATTTGCAGGATGACGTGGCCCGAGCGATCGTGAAGGGAATCCACTCGCGGCTTGTCGCGCCACAAGTGGGTAACGAGCGGCCGTCGGTCGAGCCCCGTGACCGGCGCGGGGCTGTGGATCCCGAGGCTTACATGGAGTACCTGCGCGGACGGCACGCGTGGGCGAAGCGCACGCCGGCCGCACTGCGACAGGCCATTGCGTACTACGAACGGGCGATCGAGCGGGACCCGACCTACGCCCGCGCGTATGCCGGGATTGCCGAATGCCACGGCGTGCTGGGGTTCATGGGGACCACCAAGCCCCGCAATGCCTTTCCGTCGGCGACGGCGGCTTCGCGGCGGGCACTGGAACTCGACTCATCGACCGGCTCCGCGTACATCGCCCTCGGCTACGTGGCGACGCATTACCGATGGGAGTTCAGTCGAGCCGCGGAAGCGTTCGAACACGGTCTTCGTCTGGAGCCGAACGATCTGAACGGTCGGCACTGGTACGCGCTCCTGCTCACGAGCCGAGGTGAGCGGGACGCAGCCATCAAACAAATGCGCATCGCCGAAGAGCTGGACCCGCTCTCCACGATTGCGCGTGCCGCCACCGGCCTGGTGCTGCACTTCTTCGGTGAGTTCGAAGCGGCAGCCGCCGAGTGCCGCGACGCCCTCGACTTGAATCCTGATTCCGCAGCGGCCCAGTGGACACTGGCCAAAACGCAGCTGGGGCAGGGCAAGGCGTTGGCGGCGCTGGAACTGCTCGAGCCTCTCGTCGGAGAGCCACGATGGACACCCGCCCTCGGCGACTACGGCCGGGCGCTCGGTCTGTGTGGCCGTTCGGAAGAGGCGCGTGCGGTCCTTGGGACGCTGACGTCAGCAAGTGCGTACGTGCGGCCGTACGACCTGGCCCTCGTGCGCATGGGTCTAGACGAACACGACGCCGCGCTCGATCAGCTCGAGAGGGCATTCGACGAAGGCGGGAACTGGCTGAACTACCTGCGGCTGGATCCAGCGTTCGCTGAACTTCGCGGTCAGCCGCGCTTCACCACGCTGCTTCAGCGAATAGCCGTTGGATCTGAGAATCGATCTTAATCGCGTCGCCGTGCGGGGAAGAGGCCGGCCGCGCCAACTATGCGGTCTTGCGCAGCGGTCGCACCTTCGGTCGACGCCCGCGGGCCTTCAGTGCGTGCCACAGGTCCCACTTCGATTGCAGCGTCAGGCAGATCTGCGCGTCCCAGCCTGTCAGCGCCTCGAGCAGCCGGTATCAGCGCTGACAGCTCGCCGTCCCTTGACGATGGCGTTGAGTCGCTGAAACGGAACGTGGTCCTCTCTCAAGAACGCCGCGTCGCTCAAAGGGTAGGGTCTTGTGTTGTCCGACGTGTGCATACAAGTTTCGGACAGGGGTCCTTTCGAATCCCCGTCAATCGCCACTTCTTTGAACCATAGGCGGCTCTAGGGCACGAGCAGCAACGGAATCGCGATACCAGTGAAGAACACGATCATGACCAACCATGACCACGGATTGCCGAGGTTCAATGTGTAGCCCAAGCCCGTCCGTTTTTCAACGAGCAAGGTCGGATCGGCCGGATTGAAATATAAACGGCCCAGGATCCAGGACGAGTCTGGTGTGGTGTCTCCAATCGGCGGCGCTTCGAGAACCGCCGTTCGTCGCATCACGCGGATGACGAGCGTCCCGACGATCACGAGTGCAAAAGGAGCGATTCGAATCACGAGCGGCAAGCGCAGTTCACGCGCGTTCTCGGAGAACATCGCCACGACCGTTGTCCACGCTATCAGGATTGCCATCAAATAGGCCCATGCGAGCTGGGCTAGCAGATTGATTCGTCGCACGCGCCGATACTGGTGGCCGTCATGCCCGGCCGCGCGAGGCAGACGTGTCCAGTTCAGGACAGCGTATGAAGTGAACAGAAGGGCGGCACACGCGACGAAGCCAATCGCGAACCCGCGAAAGACCCCAGCGATAGACCTCGCTGTCCAGCCATCAGCCTTGCCCGCGAGATTCCAATGCGTTGGAAACCGAGCGGGAACGTCCCCCCAATTCCATGCGACGTAAGTGGCGGCCGCGAACAGAATCAGAAATGGACCGAGCTGACCGACGACTCCTCCAGGAAGACCATCCCGCGGCCCAATCGCCGCCTCACGGATCGTCGTGGGTGGCGCCGCGTAAGGACGAACAGCGCTGCATGCCCTCGCGAACGCCAGGGATGCACCGATGGTCTGGCCTAACAGCATCCCACCAGACACAAACGGCATCGGTGAAGTCACCACGATGGCTGCGGCAGCCATCGCGAGCAGCCAAACCTCAACCGCGTACCGACGCGACACCTTTCGCGCCACCGGCCCTTCACGGACAGTTTGAGAGACGGTGACACCGAAGAAGATGTCCCGCCGCGTCATGTGCGGCGCGAGATGCGACGATACGGCCACAAGCGCGATGAAGCTAAGCATCGTGCTCATCGCGTCAGGCCTTTCTTGAGTTTTCCTGCGGTCAATTCCGTCGCGACCGCTCGCATGGAGTCGGCGATCACTCCCGGCGCGAGCCCGGCCGCCTGTGCCTCGGCCGTCAGCTCTCGCAGGCGCTGAACCAAGGAAGGCCGCACTTCTCGTGAAGGACGCGGACGCGATCGATCGAGAACGATCGCTCCATGGCGGCGGCGGAGATCGAGCCATCCTTCCTCCGACAGCACACGGTAGGCTTCGGCAACAGTGTTGTGGTGCACTCCGAGGTTGACGGCGAGGCGTCGCACGGTGGGAAGCGCGTCGCCGACGGGAAATACGCCGTCGACCAACAATGCCCGAATGGCATTCGTGATCTGCCGATACGCAGGCACGGAGGAGGCGAGATCGATGCGAATGACGACCGCGTGTTTCATTGTATGCTGTCTGCAGACAATAGACAGGATCGGCCGGCGATGTCAATGGCATCGGCATGCGACGCGTGGTGAAGGGAGAGCTTCATGGTTGGTCGTACTCGAATGCTGGCTCCAATGGCGATTCTGTTCGCCTGCCGCGCTGTTGCCGCGCCGCCGCCGCAAGATGCCGAACCCTCCCGGCATCTGCAGGGCTTCGTCAACGACATGCGCTCGACGCAGCGCCTGCCTGGTCTCGCCGTTGTGGTCGTCCGGAGCGAGGGCCAGCCGCAAGTCTACGTGAGCGGTGAACGGCGGATCGGCAAAGGCGATCCGATCACACCGGCGGACCGGATGCATCTCGGCTCGCTGACCAAGGCCATCACCGCAACCGTGATTGGTGCGCTCGCCGAGCAACATCGGATGACGTTGGAGACCACGATCGGCCAGACCTTCCCTGAATTGTCCGCGACGATGCAGCCAGCCTACCGGGATGTGAACGTTCGGCAGTTGCTGACGCACAGCGGCGGTGTCTCGCCGTATCGCACCAGAGAGTCGCTGCAGTGGATGCTGGCTCTGAAGGGCACGGCCACCGAACAGCGGCATGAGTTTCTGGCGCGCGTGCTCTCCGAGCCGCCACGCTTTGAGCCAGGCACCAGACATGAGTACTCGAATGCCGGTGGTGCCATTGCCGGCGCCATCGCCGAACGGATCGGCGGCGCTCCCTATCGACGACTCGTCCAGGAGTTGGTGTTCGCGCGCCTCGGAGGCCAGGCGGGGTTCGGGAATCCCGGACTCGCGGCGACCCCGCAACCGTGGGGACATACGCGAACCATTCTCGGCACGGTCGTTGAGGTTTCGCCCGCCGACTCGGTCTACACGACGCCGCTCGCGATCGAGCCAGCCGGCGACGTGTCGCTATCGCCGCAGGACTACGGTCGTTTTCTCCAACTGCACCTGCGCGGTCTGAGGGGCCACGACGACGTGCTGAAGGCGACAACAATCCAGGACCTGCACAGAAAGGCGGCGCCGATCAATCCGTCGCTCGGGTTTGCCATGGGATGGTCGGTGATGCCGCGCGATGGTATGGAGTCGCACGAGCATGTCGGCAGCTATGGCGCCTACATCGCGTATGCCACGATTCAGCCGGCACGCGATCTTGCCGTTGGCGCTTTCACTAATCTTGGGGGCGGTCAGGATCTGCGGGATGCCGTGGCGAACGTGGCGCTGCAGATCGCCACGCGGATCTCAACGGATAAGAAGTGAAGCCGTATTCGGCGCCTACTCGACTCGCATGTACATCGACGTCACGGGGGCGGCGACCTTGCCAGTCTCGGTGTCAGTCGGCGTCAACCAAAGATTGTTCCCGTCGAGCCTGAGGCTGAGGCGCGTGAAGTTGTTGTCGGCCTGAGCCCTGGGGCTCTTCGCCACCATCGCGCGCAGTGTGAGCGTCGTCCCGGAAATCTCATAGGTGCCGGCGTTGGCAGCAAACGGACCCCATTCTGCCTCCAGCTCCTCCAGCGTCGGCTTGCCGGGGACCTTGTAGCCGGTCGTGGGTCGAGGCTGCGCTGCCGTGTCCGTAGTACGACTGTAGTGCTTCGCCGTGAATATCATGAGCTCCGGCTGCAGGTCGGTGTGTGTGCCTTCGGAGAACGCTCCGAACGGATCCCGCCGGTCGGCGGTCGACGCTGGAATCGTTCGTTCGACGACTCGCCAGACACCTTGAATGGATGTCGTCGACTGGCCGGCCATCGGCGTCACGAGACCGGCGAGAACGACGAGCACCAACAGTTGCATCGCCACAGCGCACCTCCAAGAGCCGGCCTATCGGTCGGCGTTCTCCGCGCGTTCATTGGCCACACAGCCCCAGCGGCCTCCAGTGAGAATGCGGAGCGCCCGAACTTCGAGGGTCGTCGAGCGAGAAGGCAGGGGGCTCGGAGCTCACGTGCAGGATGAGCACGACCGTGCGCCGAGTCTCCTGACCGGCGTCCGAGATGGCCATCGGCACTCCCTCCGGCACCACGGTGGTTTCACCGTCGCTCGCTCTGATCACTCCGTTCGGCGTTTCGAGACATTGCGCGCCGGTGAGTACATACCAGGCTTCCGGCCCCGGATGGCGATGGCCGGGGCCGCCGACCGGCTGCGAGCCAGGCGGAAACACAGCCTCCATGTAGCGTGCGGTGTACGGCTTGTCGGTCGCAACCAGGAGCGGTCCAATCGTCGCGACTTTTTCCCCGGCGGCGGGACGCCACCCCTGTGCCGCAATGGTAAAGAGCCAGTGCTTGCCGTGGGAGTCGACGACCGTCCCTCTCGCCGCGCGAGCCGTCTCCGCGGCGGCGCGACTCGGATATGCGTACAAATGCCAGAACAGCGCCCCCGACGGCAGGAGGCCGAGCGGCGTCTCCGCCGTCGTGTAGCAGCCGGCCTCCATCTTTCGCTCACTCACCGGCGTCAAGCAACCGCGTGGCATCCCGTCAGGCCTCGCGCGAGGTGAGGGTGTCTGCGCTTCTTGTTGACGACCGCGTGACGCCGGACCGAGTGCGATCGCGGTAGTGATTGCAGTCGCCACGGCCAACTGACGGCATACGACGAGAGATGCGCACGTCATCGGACCGGCCCCGTCCTCACTTGTTCGTAGCTCACCAGGCGCGCATCCAATGCCCTGGGCTTCGTTCGGACATGGCGTCGACAGAACGCGTCACTGTCCTCAAACGCTTGCAGGGCGGCAGCCGGCCACGTTGGCGGAGCTGCCATGCCGTTCGGTCGCGGCAGTCCGCTTGCGGAACAGAAACAGTGCGCTTGCTCGTGATAAATCTTGACGTCGAACTGCCTGCGTGTGGCGCGAAGTTCCGGAATGAGCACATCGCGATTGAAGCGGTTCCGGCCGGGCCCATCGACGTCCATCGGGCCCTCGCCGACATCTCCCTGGACAATCAGGATTGGGGCATCGAGCTTCGCGAGCTTTGTCCGAAATCTCTTCTGAAGCTCCGCGGTGTAGTAGCGGGGGCCATCCTCCATCAGAAAGAACCCGTCTTCGGGTGTGTATCGCTCGCCCTGCTTTGGAACGCTGTTGTTGAAGATCCCAGACATCACGATACATGCCGGTTCCTCGGCAACCACCGCGCAGACGCTGGTGCGCGAGGCGACGTCGAGAGCCAGATCTCCGCCGCCGCTGCATCCACCCACCACGATGCTCGCTCGATCGACGAACGGAAGCGTGCGCAGGTATTCGACGACAGCGAGGGCGTCCTCAACGGAATCGGAGGTCTGGGGATCAACATCACGGCTGCGGTAGGTCGGCGCGACAAAGACGTAGCCGGCTGCCAGGAAGCGAGAACCGGTGGCGAGGTCGCGCGCCGTGCTCTGGAGACGCGCGAGCGGCACCGTCGTAATGCCACCATGAAACCACACGACAACCGGAAATGGACCACCACCAGGTGGCTTGCGCCACACGGCGAGGCCGCGGTGGCCGTCGGCAGCGATTGGAGTCATCGTGTCGAGCGGACACTCTCGTTCGGACACGATGGGACGAGTGACGGCCGGCTGAGCCTGCGACAGCCGACTCGAGACGAGGCCGGCAACTGTCGCTAAGAAGAACTCGCGGCGGTTACATCTCCCCGCGACGAAAGAGTCACGCATATCACCCTCCTGTCTGTTAAGCGAGGAGAGCGAACGACGCGTATCATCCGACTCAACTATCGCAGATGCGCCGCGAGCCAGGCGCGTGCGGCCTTCCAGTCCCGCTTGACCGTGATTACCGAGACTTGCAGCACCTCGGCCACGTCCTCTTCGCGCAAACCGCCGAAGAACCGCAGTTCGACAACTCGAGCGGCGCGGGGATCCGTGGTCGCGAGCGCGGACAACAACGTGTCCAGATCGAGCAACTGCTCGCTTGACGCGGCGGGACTCGCGGCATCCACCGCCGACAACCCGACGCGCTGTTGCTGACCGCCACGCTTGTCGGCGACCCGCGCGCGCGCGTAATCGATCAAGATCCGCCGCATCGTCTGCGCGGCAATCGCGAAGAAGTGAACACGATCCTGATACGACACCGGTTGGCCGCCGACGAGGCGGAGGTACAGCTCGTTGACGACGGCGTTCGGCTCCAGTGTGTGATCTCCCCGCTCGTGCTGGAGCAGTCGTGTGGCAAGCACGCGCAACTGTGGATGCACGACCGCAAAGAGCCGGTCGCGGGCCCCTTCGTCCCCGGCACGCCAGTCGGTCAGCCAGCCGGTGATTTGCGACGAGTCGAAGTCGGTCATGGCGTTCCGGGAAATGATACCGATACGCTTGCAGGTCCGCTATAAAGAGCAGGACACGGATCCCTAATGGCTGACCGCCTGCCTAATGAGCCGTCAAGCCCGCACGCATTCACCCGCGCGCGCGCGATTTTCGAGTCTGCCCTCGAGACGGCCGGACCTGAACGTGATCGCCTCGTCCGGGACGCGTGCGGTAATGACGCCGCGCTGCGGGCGACCGTCGAACGGATGCTGAGGGCCGACGAGGCTCCGCATGCACTGCTCGATGGTAACCCCGTGCTCACCAGCGACCGCTGGGCCGTCGGCGATGTATTTTTGCACTTCCGAATCGATCAGCTGATCGGCCGCGGGGGCATGGGCGAGGTCTACCAAGCCCGCGATCTCTCGCTCAACCGCGATGTCGCACTGAAAGTGCTGCCAGTTGACGCGGTGGATACAGCAGCTGACGCCGAACGCATGGTGCGCCTACGAGAAGAAGCACACTCGCTCGCCGCACTCAATCATCCAAATATCGCGACGATTCACGGCTTCGTTGAATCGAATGGCGTTCGCGCACTGGTGCTCGAACTGGTCGACGGCCAAACGCTGGCGGAACGGATCGCGGAGGGGCCCTTCGAGTTCGCCGAGGCGATCGCTTATGCTCGGCAGATCGCCGGCGCGCTCGAGGCCGCGCACGAACGGGGCATCGTCCATCGCGATCTCAAACCGTCAAATGTGAAGCAGCGGCCGGATGGCACCGTGAAGCTGCTGGACTTCGGCCTGGCGAAGATCATCCAGCCCGTTTCGAGCCGCGGCGCTCGAGCGAGCAATTCCTCGAGCCGACCGATCGATTCACCCGGCGCAGCCATTGGGACGGCCGCATACATGAGCCCCGAGCAGGCGCGCGGTCGGGAGGGTGACCGCCGGAACGACATCTGGGCGTTTGGTGCGGTGTTGTTCGAGATGCTCTCGGGCGAACGCGTCTTTGCGGGCCGCGATGTGCATCAAACCCTCGCGGCTGTCACCGCGGGCGAGATCGCGTGGTCCCGGTTGTCATCCCAGACACCGCAGCGACTCCGGCAGCTCCTGGCGCGCTGTCTGGATCGCGACGCCACGCGGAGGCTGCGCGACATCGGAGAAGCACGCATCGCCCTCGACGATTTGATCGACGGAACGGCTACATTACCAACGCCGGCAGCGCCTGGCCCAACGCGGTCGTCACTTCTGCTCGTGGCAGCGACTGGGGCGCTGGCGGGTGGCGTCATCGCTGTCGCGTTGTGGCCACGTCCTTCGTCTCCAGCTGCGCCAGTGACCCGCTTCGCACTGACGCCGCCCGCCGAGCGTCAGCTGCTGGTCGATCCGCAGTCGAGTGATCTCGCGATCACGCCAGACGGCACTCGCGTCGTCTACAAGGGCGGCGGCCGCGTCGACCGCACGCAATTATTCGTCTATCGCCTCGACCAGCTCGAATTCGAACCGCTGACGCCGCCGGCTCTGCCGAAGGGCCCGTTCGTCTCGCCCGATGGCCAGTGGGTCGGCTACTTCGAACCGGGGACGGGCTCGGGTGCAGCATTCAAGAAGGTCCCGCTAACGGGCGGACCGCCGGTCTCCGTCTCGAGGCTCGACGGCCCCAGCCGCGGCGCGGTTTGGATCGACGACAGGACCATCATCGCCGCGTCGGGCGAGACGTCGACGGGCCTGCTTCGCTTGTCACCATCGGGCGGTGAACCAGTCGTGCTGTCGCGCCCGAACCGCGAACGGGGAGAAGCCGATCACGTATGGCCGCAGCAACTCCCCGGTGGTCGGCACGTGCTGTTCACGATCACTGCGCTCACCGGTGGCCTCGAGGCCGCGCAAGTGGGTGTGTTCGATCTCGCGTCCGGGTCGTGGCGGCCAGTGCTGCCGCACGCGAGTCAGGCGCACTACGTCTCCAGCGGACATCTCGTCTACCTCGCGGGCGGTGCGCTCTGGGCCATCGCGTTCGATCCAATCCGCCTGCAGACGTTGGGCACCGCTCGCGTCGTGGTGCCGCAGGTCGTCACCTTGCCGACCGGCGCTGCCGAATTCGACATCGCTGATGACGGTACGCTCGTGTATCTCGTGGGCATCGCTGCGAGCGCTGCGCCGCGAAATCTGATGTGGGTGGACCGCGAGGGACGCGAGCAGCTGATCGATGCGCCCCCCAGAGCTTACGCGAACGTGCGCCTGTCGCCGGATGGCACGCGCGTCGCGACTGAGATCGAGGGCGACGGACACGACATCTGGGTGTGGGACTTTGCTCGCAACAGCCTGACGCGGGTCACGAGCGATCCGGGTATCGACCAGGGCCCGGTCTGGATGCCGGACGCGCGTCGGCTGGTGTTCAGGACGGAAGCCGGCGGCGTGCGCGGCGCGCTGGCGATGCAGGCCGCGGACGGCAGCGGAACGGTTGAACGTTTGACCGACGGCGCTCGCGCCGAGCGGGCATCGTTCGCTCTCGCCGACGGTTCGGGAATCATCTTCTCCGACGGCGCCGGTCCGAAGCTTCTCCGGCTGGACGGCGCGCGGCGTGTCACGCCGCTGCTCGATCTCTCGCAAGGTGGCGGCGACGGTGCGCTCTCACCCGACGAGCGTTGGATGACGTACGTCGCGCTCGAGGCCGGCACGCCATACGTCTTCGTGAGCCCCTACCCGGACGCTAACGCCAGTCGCATACTGGTGACGCCAGCGGGCGGCTCACAGCCACGCTGGTCGCGCGATGGGCGCACTCTGTTCTACACCGCACTCGACGGCGTGCTGATGGGTGTGGCGACCAACCTCAGAGGGCCCATCAAGATTGCGTCGCCGGTTCCGATCTTGGCCACCGCGTACTACGGCGGCCTGACCGTGCTTTCGAGAAGTGGCACGTACGACGTCGCATCGGACGGCCGGCGTTTCCTCATGATCAAGGAGCCCCCCAACGTCGCCCGGCTTGCGCAAATGGTCGTCGTCCGGAACTGGAGCGAGGAATTGAAGCGGCTGGTGCCGGTTGGACGGTGATCCGCCGAGCCCGGCAAATCTCGATTCGATGATCAAGAAGAAGTGGGTTCAATTTCGAGCGGTCTTGTGAAGTGTTCGGCTTTGAGT
>JBKPNQ010000144.1:0-9945 GCA_046732715.1 Acidobacteriota bacterium
CCACAGGTCAGTCGCCAGGAGGAGCGCACACGCACAGACGGCAGCAATCCGTAGAAAGCGCATAAAACCTCTGAAATAAGACGTATCCAATGGATTCTCACATGGCTGGGTTGTAAAGGATGTTAAATCTTGCGGTCACGCTCCACAGCCACGCTGCAACTTCCCACGGCTCATCGCAAAGAATCGGAGGCGCGAAGCATCGAAGGACGCCCCGTGTTGGGATGCGTGTTCAGGGCGACTATCGCGGCTACACGCCGCGCAGGTCGCAATTTCTGGCGGACAGCTTGCGTGGAGCTTGTTGCCTTCGATCTTCGAATCTTCGGATCGTCGACGTAACCGTGGGTACGTTCAGTTCGACCGTGACGGCTTCAGGAGGCGGACAGCAGCGTGCGCCAATCCGAATGCAACGCCACTCGCCACAACACCAGCCAGAGCGGGGGAGAGCTCACCGTACCCGTGGCCATTCGACAGATAGTGCGTCACGACAAGGACGGGCACGCCCACCAGAATCGATGCGAGTCCTTCGCGCCGCCCTGCACCTCGGACGTAGAGGCCACCGACGACGGGGACGACCAGCGTCACCGTGAGAATCGCATAGAAGACGCTCACCGCCGCCCTCACGCTGCCATACACGACCGCCACGCCGACCCCGCATATACCTCCGATGACCGCGGCAAGCCGGGCCACGCGCAGCACTTCGGCGTCGCTCGCATCGCGCCGTACAAAGCCGCGATACAAGTCGCGCGAGGCTGAGGTGGCGAGCATGAAGAGAACCGCGTCGGCTGAACTCACCTCCGCGGAGAACACTGCCGCAAGCGCGAGTGTGCCAACAGAAGAAGGCATCATGCTGGCAAGCACCGTGGGAAGTGCCAGATCGGCTCTCGAAATCGAGAGGTGGCGTCCGGCGAGCCCAATCACCGCGGGAGCAGCCGCAAAAATCAGCAGCGCACATCCATTCCATGCGATGCCGCGCCTTACCGCGGCCTCATCGCGGGCACCGTACGCTTTCTGCAGGAGGCCGGGCGACACGATGAATGCCGGGCCTAGCAGAAATAGCAAACGCCATCCGGACGTGGGACCGGTGCTGGTCCAGAGGCTCGTCGACGAATCCGACAGCGCGGTCATCGCCCGCCATCCTCCGGCGCCGTGCACCGCGAACGGCACCGCAATGGCAAATCCCGCGAGAATGACGATGAGCTGAACGAGATTCACCCACGCTGAACTGAGCAGTCCGCCCGCGGTGAAGTATGAAACGGTCACGAGTGCCCCGATGGCACACCCGGTCAGGAGCGACACGCCGGCGACGACGTTGAGAACGGCGGCGATGCCCAGAAGCTGCGCTGCCAGAATAGTCAGCGTCCCGAGCCAGATGAGCGAAGCCACCACACCGCGCATCGTGCGCCCGTAGCGCCGTTCGAGGAAATCGCCAAGCGTCAAATCGCCGTGCGCCGAGGCTTCGCGCCACATGCGCGGCCCAACCGAGAACGCCAGCACCAGCGATCCAATCCCCGCCGATCCGTTCCACCACCAGGCGCTCAGTCCTTCGGCGAAACCCAGCGACGTCGCTCCGACCGTCGAACTCGCGCCGATGTTGGCGGCGAGGAAGCTCGAGAAAATCAGCCCGGCGCCAAACCGGCGTCCGCCGACGAAAAAATCAGCCGCGCCCGCGCGACGGCCGACCCACAGCCCGAACATCACAAAAAGGGCGGTGTAGGCGAGGAGCAGCGCGAACGTCAATTACTTGAGATCCCGTGCGGCGGGATAGCCGGGAATGCCGCTCGCCGCGCGAACCGCGCGGACGATGGCGTCGGCCATGGCGTCTGCGGCGAGGGCGCCGAGCTGATTCATGTCGACGGCGCCAGCACGCGAGCCAGTCGCCAGCGCAAAGATCGCATCGCCGTCATTCATGAGATGTGAAGGGTAAATGGCGCGCGCGTAGCCATCGTGCGCCATCTGTGCGAGTTTCGTGGCTTGCGCCTTGGTGAGCGTCGCGTTCGTGGCAACCACGCCGATCGTGGTGTTCTCGATCGAACTCGCCGGATCCGTCCCGGGCGGTCTGACAGTTCCCGCGCCACGCGATGAACCGGCGCGAAGCTCCGCCCTCAGGTCGGCGATGCGGCTTCCGTCCTCAGTCCGTCCCCCGGCAATGAATCGCCCCGTCGCCGGATCGACGATGTTGCCCACCGCATTGACGGCCACGAGCGCCGCAACGACCAGCCCGCCCGGTACCGCGATCGCCGAGCTGCCCAGACCGCCTTTCATGGCGCGATCCGATCGCAGCAGCTTTCCAACCGTCGCACCGGCACCGGCGCCGACGTTGCCTTCCGCCACCGGTTCTGTCGTCGCCGCGCGCGCGGCTGCGTACCCGCACTCCGATCCAGGACGCACGGTGCCGTTGCCGACCTGCAGGTCAAACAGGATCGCGGCCGGCACGATGGGGACGACACCGGCGCTGGTGGAGAAGCCGACGTGCTTCTCGTCGAGGTACTTGACGACCCCGTCGGCGGCCGAGAGCCCGAACGCACTGCCGCCCGACAGGACGATCGCGTGCACCTGCTGCACGAGATTGACCGGATTGAGGAGATCGGTTTCGCGAGTCCCCGGCGCGCTGCCGCGCACGTCCACGCCGGCCACGGCTCCTGCCTCCGCGAGAACCACCGTGCAGCCAGTTGGGCGCACGGTCAAGGTGTGGTGGCCGACTTTCAAGCCGCTCACTGCAGTCAGGGTGTGGTTCGAAGTCGCTGTGTTGGGTGCCTGGAGTGTCATGGCTGCCACGAATACGAGGAGCGCCGGAGCTGCCCGCGTCATACCGAGCCGCTCACCAACGTTAATGGTCGTCCTGAGGCGTATCGCTCAACCGTCTGGAGCACCGCATCGGCCATCGTTTCGCCAAAACGCGGATGATCGTTCACTGCCTTCGCGCGCACCATTGGCAATCCGACTTCACGGCAGACCGCGGCCGCCTCGACGTCGAGGTCGTAGAGCACTTCGATGTGATCGCAGAGAAAACCGATGGGGGACAGGACGGCAGCCGACAACCCGCGCGCGCGTTCGTCCCGTAAGTAGTCGCACACGTCTGGCCCAAGCCACGGATCTTCCGGTCGGCCGCTGCGGCTCTGGAACACGAGCCCCCAGTCGGGTGCGGCACCGAGTTCTTCGCCGACGGCCGATGCCACGGCGGACGCGGTTTCTTCGAGCTGCGCCTGATACGGGTAACGCTCGGCCATGGACACCGGGATGCTGTGAGCCGTGAATACGATCCTCGCCCGGCGGCGCACGTCTTCGGGCAGGTCGTTGATCGCCCTCAACACATGATTGGCGTTTGCCGACACGAATCCAGGATGCGTGTGCCAATCGCCGACATACACGACTTCGACGTCCGCCAGCCCGGATTCCTTCAGCGTCGCGCGCGCCGCGTCGACGTTCTCGCGATACTGGGTGCAGCTCGAGTAGCTCCGCTGCGCCGCGGCCAGGAACCCCACTGCCCGACGCACACCGGCGCGAGACATTTCCGCCAGGGTATCGGCAAGAAACGGGTGCCAGTTCCGCATCCCGACATACACCGGCAGCGGCGTCCCGCGCTGTTTGAGGCGGGATCGCAGCAACTCCGCCTGCCGCATGGTCAACGCGGTCAACGGCGAGACACCGTCGAAGAGCTCGTAATGGTGCGCGACTTCCTCGACCCGGCTTGGCGCCACCCGTCGCCCTCGCAGCACGTTGGCCAGAAACGGCCGCACGTCATCACGACCCTGTGGTCCCCCAAATGCGACAACGAGAACGGCGTCAAATCTGACGGTGGACATTGATAATTGCAGTTTTCAGGTTTCAGGTTTCAGGTTTCAGTTCAGTTCAGTTCCCACAGGCCAGTCGCGAGAGCCGGTGTCCTTCGTCGTCGCGTCCGAGAGTTTGGGGACTTCTCCGACGTCGCCTCGTTGCTAAATGGGCACACTCGGAAACTGGAGACGGGCAACTGGCAACTCCGGAAGAAACTTCCTCCGTTTCCGCCAGATTATAGTGTTGCCTCGGTGCGATCCACTTTGTCGGTCTGACGCATGAATTCAGCTAAAACCGATTCCCCGTCACGGTTCGGCCTGTCGCGTCCCGTCTGGCTCCTCGGCTGGGTGAGCTTCTTCACCGACATGGCGAGCGAAATGGTGTACCCGTTGCTGCCGCTGTTCCTGACGCAGGTGCTCGGCGCGGGTGCGATGTCGCTCGGGGTGATCGAGGGCGCGGCGGAGGCGGCGAACAGCGCGTTGAAGATCGTCTCCGGGTGGCTCGCCGACCGCTGGCAGTCGCCGAAGAAGCTGGTCCTCCTGGGCTACGGCATCGCATCAAGCGTGCGCCCGCTGATTGGTTTGGCGACCGCGTGGCCGCAGGTCCTGGCCATTCGCTTCTCGGATCGACTGGGGAAGGGGATTCGCGGCGCCCCGCGCGACGCGATGCTGGCAGATTTTGCTGCCGCAGACGCCCGCGGCCGTGTCTACGGCTTCCACCGCGCCATGGATCACGCCGGCGCCGTCACCGGCCCGCTGCTCGCCACCGCGTTCCTGTATTTCTATCCCGGCAACTACCGGACGCTGTTCCTCCTGACGATCGTCCCCGGGATCATCGTCATTCTGTTCATCCTCAAGGTCCCCGACCGGGGTCAGACCGGGGTCAGACCGGGGTCAGACCGGGGTCAGACCGGGGTCAGACCGGGGTCAGACTGGGGTCAGACCCCTTCGCAGACTTTGCCACCTTCATCTGAAGGCGCGGCGCCCCGGCGCGACGGTCCAGCTCGGGGACCATGGCGGCTTGGGAACCGCTTCTACGGGGCGATGATCGTGATCCTGCTGTTTTCGCTCGGGAACGCGAGCGACGCCTTTCTGCTCCTGCGGCTCAGCGATCTCGGCGTGACATCGCTCTGGATTCCGCTCCTATGGTCGGCCCTGCACGTCGTCAAGGTCGCTTCATCGTTGGTCGGCGGAGCAATGTCCGACCGGTTCGGCCGTCGCGGCCTGATCGCTCTCGGCTGGCTGTGGTACGCGCTCGTGTATGCCGGCTTCGGCTACTTCGACACGAAAGGCACGGTCATCGCCATCTTCCTCGCCTACGGACTGTTCTTCGGTCTGACTGAAGGGAACGAAAAAGCCTGGGTCGCCGACATGGCGCCGGTCCACGCGCGCGGGACCGCATTCGGCATCTACAACGCCGCCCTCGGCATCGGCACGCTCGCGGCGAGCTTGATCTTCGGAGCCATCTGGACGCGCGTCTCGCCGCACGCAGCGTTTCTGACGGGGGCCGGGTTGGCGGTCGTCGCGTCGGCGCTGTTGTTCACGATGTTCGCCGAGTCAAAAGGTCCTGCCGCCTAAGGGGAAACTACAGCAGCCGTTCAGCGCGCCGGCCGACGCGAGGCGAGAAACCTCGCGACTTCCTGATTCTCAGGGAAATCACGCGCGAGCTTCTCCGCGACTGCGGTGGCGACTTCGAAATTCTTCTCGCGCACATTCATGTCCCACAGCGCGAATTCAGCCTCGGCTCGCGTGTACTGGTCGGCGTCCATCGTCGTCGCCTCGCGGACCGCCACCAACCCGCGCTTCTTGTTGCCGCCGCCGAGCAGCCACCGCGTTCCCCACGGCATCCGCGTATTGACGATGTAGTCGATCCAGCCGCGGGCGACGCGGGCCCGGACGTGACTGGGATTCTGTTTGAGAACTGCATCGAGAGACTTTCGCGCCTCCCAGTACTCGTCCCAGCCGGTCTTGTGTCCGAGCAGCCCGAGCTCGAGCCAGACAAAATTGAGATCGAGCTTGCCGAGAAAAAACAACGCTTCCTCATCGTCCGGCTTGGCCTTGAGCCGCGAACGAGCCAGAGCCTGGCCGTGATGCAGATCGATCATGAACGACGCCATCACCTCCGGACACCTGGTGCAGCGTTTCAGCGCCTCGCCCTTGTTGTCGTTGTCCCTGTCGCGAGCGTCCTGACCGTTGAGCAGTCCGCGCAGCTGAAAGATCAGCGCCGAGGTTCTGACTTCGTCATTTTCGAGATCCTGTGTGCCACCGGCGCGCAGCGACATCGCGACCGCCGCAGCTTCCTCGTAATGCGCGTTGTAGAAGAGACGGTAGGCGTCCGTGATCGTCGGCGCGGGCGGAACCTGCACCGTCTGCGCGCGCACGGCCGGTGACAGGTTCGTCAGCATCGCGATCGTGATGCTCAACCACGCACTTCTGTGCATGTGACGATTATGCGGCAAGACCGACATCAGTGACCGTCGGGCGGTCGGCGAGCCGAGCTGCTCACTATTGCAGCGATTCGTTGCTATAATTTGTGAGCTTCCCGCCGACTATTCCGCGATGACCCATATCCTGGTTACCAACGACGATGGCGTTCATTCGGACGGCATCCATGCACTTGCGGCTGCGCTGGCGCCTCTCGGAGAAGTCACCATCGTCGCGCCGCACATCGAAGCGAGCGCGATCGGGCATGCGCTGACGCTCCGTCGCCCGCTTCGAATGGAGAAGCTGCGGGATCGCGTCTATGAAGTGGACGGCACGCCAACCGACTGCGTGAACATTGCCGTCACCCAGGTCTACACACCATCCTCGGCTCCCGACCTCGTCGTGTCTGGCATCAACAAGGGGTGGAACCTGGGAGACGACATCACATACTCGGGCACCGTTGCCGGAGCGCTGGAAGGATCGCTGCTCGGGATCCCGAGCATAGCAGTGTCCTTGTCACGGACGCGCGGGAAGTACGACTTCGGGCCGGCCGCCGCGGCCGCTGCCACGATTGCATCCATGACGCTCCGGGGCGGGATCATCACTCCCCGGACGTTCTTGAACATCAATGTGCCCACCGGCAAGCCGACGGGATTCCGCCTTACGTTTCAGGCGAAGCGGAATCACGTCACAATCGTCGATCCGCGGACTGATCCGCGCGGGCAGCCCTACTACTGGATTGAAGAAGGGGAGAACGACTGGGAGCCGCACGACCGTTCGGACTATCAAGCCGTGAGGAGCGGGTATGTCTCCGTCACTCCATTGCAGGCGGACATGACCGATCACGAGGCGCTCGAGAAGCTCGAATCGCTGGAGATCGAGAACACGCCGGCTGATTCTTCGGTCCGGCGCTGAATATTAAAACCGGTACGGCCTTTCAGCCTCCTGCTTCACGGCAATCCAAGGCTCACCGACGCAGGACTTGATGCCTGTGATGCTGATCGTCCCGAACGCCCGATTGGGCGAGACGATCTTTCCCGATATGCTGACCGGCTCCTGTCCTATGAGTGAGAATTCACCACTCACCACTGGTACCGGCGGTGAGAGCGTGACGCTCTGGGAAGTCCCGCATGACACGCTGATCAGGGCGCCGTCTCGAATCGTAAATCCGAAATCGGTGCCGGACTCGGAGTCGGCGCTTCCCTTCCATTCGCCGTTGACGTCGTACGTCTCAGGCGACGCGTACGTGTACCCTTCCCGCAACGTATCGGCCTGGCCGTTCGGGTTGGTCACAAGGACATCTACGAGTCCGACCGCACCGGCCGGCGTCATCCCGACGAGTTTCTGGCTGTCCACGTAGGTGACCTTTAACGCCGTTCCGCCGAAAAGCACCGTCGAGCCCGGGTTGAAGCCGTAGCCGGTAATGTCGATCGGCGTGCCGCCCGCCGACGATCCTGAGCTCGGCGAGATCCCGTTGACCTTGAGAGCCGCAGCACTCGTCGATGTTGGCGTGGCTGGCGAAAGCCCGGCGTCACTGCCGCACGCCGCGCTCATAACGAGCAAGCACAGCAGGCCGGCCGGGATTGTAGAGGCAGAAATACGGATGAACATGTGACCTCATGACTAGAGGGAACGGCTCCTGTTGATGTCGGGTGGAGACGTCTTGAAGACTCCCTCTGTTCAGTAAGCGAGAGATAGAGACAAAAGGTTGAAGGGTTGGAAAAGAGCCTAAAATGGCGAGATAACTAATCCCGACACCAAGGTCACCGCGCTGCTCCTCAAATGGTCCCACGGCGACGAGGGCGCCCTCGAGCGATTGATCCCGCTCGTCCATCAGGAGCTTCATCGGATCGCGCAACGCTGCATGGCGGGGGAGCGCGTGGGGAACAGTCTCCAGGCCACGGCGCTGGTCAATGAGGCGTACGTTCGTCTGGTCGACGGGAAAGCCGTTGAATGGCACGACCGCGCGCACTTTCTCGCGGTATCCGCCCGCATGATGCGGCGCATCCTCGTGGATCACGCGCGTGCGCGGCACTATCAGAAACGCGGCGGCCACGCCGCGAGAGTGACCTTCGACGAAGGACTCGTGGTGACGAACGATCCCGGCACCGACTTTGTGGCGCTTGACGATGCGCTGGAGGCGCTGGCGAAATTCGACGAGCGCAAGAGCCGCGTCATCGAGATGCGCTTCTTCGGCGGGTTGAGCGTCGAGGAAACTGCGTCGGTATTGAACGTGTCGCCACACACGGTCAAGCGCGACTGGCGGTTGGCCAAAGTCTGGCTGCGGCGCGAGATGCGGGAGAAGGGCGCCTTGCCGCCGCAACCGGACCCTTAACCATTTCTTTCCGGCGTACCAGGGTTCTTTGTCGCAGGACTGGGCGTCCGGATTGGTGACGACAAGATCTCCCTCTGAATTTGAAAAGGCTCCTGTGAAGGAAAGCGGAAACCGTGACAAGAAAGGGAAGGGGAGGTCGCACGGAAAAGACCTAGAATGAGTCCGGGACTGAGACCGCGGACATGACGCCTGAACGCTGGAAGCGGATCGAGGAGCTGTATCACGCAGCGCTCGCCCGGCCGCCGGGCCAGCGTGCGGCGTTTCTTGCCGAGGCCTCTCCGGATGACGATGGGATCCAGCGTGACGTCGAATCGCTGCTGGCCGAGCCAGACCCCGACGATGGGTTCCTCGACGAACCCACGCTCGCGATGTCCGGGGACCCGCTCACGCCCTTCGCCGCGACAACCATGGCGGGGGCTTCCCTCGGCGCATATCAGTTGCACGCCCTGCTCGGGGCAGGCGGCATGGGCGAGGTGTACCGAGCGCACGACCGAAAGCTCGGACGCGACGTCGCGATCAAGATCCTGCCACGCGCGTTCACGACCCACCGGGATCGACTCGCGCGCTTCGAACGCGAGGCGCGTCTGCTCGCGTCGCTGAATCACCCGAACATCTGCGGAATCTACGGCATCGAAGAATCGGACGGCATTCGCTTCCTGATTCTCGAGCTGGTGGAAGGCGAAACGCTCGCCGATACGCTGGCGCGCCCATCGACCAACGATGCACCGGGAGGACGGCTGACGCTCGATCGTGCGTTGGCGGTCGCGCGGCAAATCGCCGACGCGCTCGAAGCCGCTCACGACAAAGGCATCATCCACCGCGACCTGAAGCCGGCGAACATCAAGATCACATCGGATGGAACCGTGAAGGTCCTGGATTTTGGCCTCGCCAAGGCGATTGGTGGCGACGGCTCGTCGCCGGACCTGACGCAATTGCCGGATGCGAAGCCGGGGGAGGCGGTCCGCGGCGCCATCATGGGCACGGCCGCCTACATGAGCCCCGAGCAGGCGCGCGGCCAGCGCGTGGACAAACGCACCGACATCTGGGCATTTGGTTCCGTTCTCTACGAGATGTTGACCGGCCGCGTCGCGTTTGCCGGCGATACGGTCTCGGAGTCGATCGCGAAGATCTTCGAACGCGAGCCTGAGTGGTCGGCTTTGCCCGCTGCGACCCCTGCGTCCATTCGACGGCTGTTGATTCGGTGTCTCGCGAAGGATCCGAAGAAGCGACTTCGAGACATCGGCGACGTCAGGATTGAGCTCGACGCGATCGACGAAGTGCTGCCGGGGCCAGCCGGGACCGAGGCATCTGCCGCTCGGAGACGCACAGCGTGGCTGCCGTGGATAGCCCTCATACTGCTCGGCGCGGCGGTCGGTGTGCGCGAAGCGTTTCGGCCCGTTCCGCTGGAGAACG
>JBKPNQ010000145.1:0-21824 GCA_046732715.1 Acidobacteriota bacterium
ATGCGTTGGACGCCCTGATGATGGTCGATCTGACGAAGGTCGATGCCGCAATTCTGAACCGGTACATGGGACGACAAGCGACCGCCCAGTTCCTGACGCATCATCGCGTCGTCGCGTCAGCCCACGCGGCCTGAGCGAAGCGACATTACGAGCCGGGTGCGTCAGCCAGAACGAGCGCGTGCGAGCGCGTCGCCCGCACGCTGCGCAGAAGTACCACGATCACAACTGCTGCCACGACGTCAGCCATCCAAACCGATCCGACCAGCCGTGAAATCCAACTGACGAATGCGTCTCCAACGATCGCCGTGAGCAGCACCAGCGCCGGTGTCCAAAGCAGCGTTCCCACGAGAGCCCACCTCGCGAACACGAGGCCGGGCAACTCCACGAGCCCGGCGATTACATACAGTGGCAGTCGCGAACCAGGGACAAAGCGACTGGTGACGATCGCCCAACCGGCATGACGGTCTAGCCACGACCGAAATTCGTGAAATCGGTTCGACTGAATGCGCCGTGCGACTTTGGGCCATGCGAGGACCGTGCGCCCGCCGGCCCGACCAATTGCCCACAAGCCGACGTCCCCTGCGAAGATGCCAAGCGTGCACGCCAGAACCGCAGACGACGCCTCGAGCTGACCTCGCTGGATCAAGAGGCCTGCCGCGACGCACGCGAGATCTTCGGACACCAGCGTGCCGAACATGAGCGACACGAAGGTCAGCATCTTAGAGTGTCGTCGCCATCGCGAACTGAGGGGAGTCGAGCGTCCGATACCGCAGCTCGATCGCGCTGCCGGTAACGCTGACGAACGTGTGGCTGACCGTCTTGGCATCAGCGCGTTCCATTCGGACGCTGATGCCACGACGGCTCTGCCACTGGTGGCGATGGAAAAGGCTCTGCGCCTGCACCCATGAGCGCTCCTCACCGGCGAATAAGCGCGCGAACAGTCGTCTTCGGGGCTTGTCGACTAACGCATCACCGAGTGATGAAGACGTCAGCATCATTGGTCGACCGAGGTCGGTGACTTCAACAGCGAGTTCAGCGCCGTCAGACGTCAGCGTCGCAACCGTGCCACGTTGAACGATCGCGACGCGAAATCGATCGAAATCTGTAGGGTCCACGGCGGCGCCCCTATGAAGAGCGTCTGCCAGCGAGGCACACTCGAGCAAATACGGAATGATCAGCCCGCGGCTGCGTCGCCGACTCTTGTCCAGCGGCGCGGTCGAATCGGTGTTTCGATTGAGCAGCGCGGCGGCGAGACTGGTGTCGTTAACGCCGACCCACGTTCCCGGTCCTGCTGGGTCCACGGGAAAGATCGCGGTTCGGCGTGACAGGCCATGGACGGCTGGTGGCAATGCTGGCGCGCGGTCCCGCCGCTCATCACGGTTGCAGCCCAGACGAAATCCGTTTCCCAATGGCACGATTGTCACGGTGCACACGGGCAAGCTTCTCAGTTTCGCCGCGGCGTTGACGGCGAGTGGCCAAACCGGTCGGGCACCGCGTGGCCGTGAATGGCCAGGAGAACACCGATGATGGCTTGGTGATGAACCGTGTGGCTGACGACAAACGCCAGTTCGCGAGCGAGTGTCGACCAGCCGGTCACCGCATTGCCTGAGCGAGAAATCATCGAGGTGACGCGGATCGTCTCGTCCAGTGAACGTGTTGACCACGCCTCGAGCCCGCGCTTCAATCGCAGAATCTGTCGGACCGCCTCGGTGGGGTCGGTTTCCACGGTTGTCCCACGTTGTCGACGATCGTAGGACAGCGTCGCGGATGAATCTGCGGTGAGCAGGGCCGACACGTGATCGAGGCAGTGCCTGACGTGCTCGCCGATCGACCCCGAGACCTCGCTGGCGAAACGCGCGCAGTACACATCGGGCCCGACTTCTGTCAGAAGAGAGTCGAGTTCGTCGAGAAGACGCCACAGCTCCCAAGTCGGGGGAGCGGAGGAGCGCGCATGAAGAGGCTGTAGTTGCATTGAGCCAAATCCTTTAGGAACGTCAAACCCGAAGCTGTTCATCGAGCGTGCGATTAGCCTTTGCCGGTCAACGACGTGATTCACGACGAACACGAGCTCGTTGCCGAGCGTCGACCATGCCCGCTCCGTGAGATCCAGAGGCCAGATCGTCTGTTCGACGCATGTGACCGCGTCGAGTGAGCGTCCGGGCCAGTCGACGCTCAGATTCTGCAGTCGTTGAACCCTGCGAAGACTGCACGCTGAATCGCCACCGACATCACCTCTGGGCCGGTAGGCGATGACCTGCGCGGCACGGGCGGTCAGGAGTGTCTCGATCAGGTCGAGGCTGTCGTCGACGTGCTGAGCGATTGATGCCTGGCCACCGTCGATCACGGTGTCGTAGGCTTCCATCGGCATGACGCGGAGCAGTGAATCGAATTCACCGAGCAACCTGTGTAACGCGTAGGACGGTTCGTCCGAGACATTGGCGCCGCGGAACCGTTCTTCAATCGCTAAAGTCACCACCACGACCTCACGCGAGCTCGAAGAAGCGGCCAACCACAGGAATCTGCGCGCGTCGGAGTGCGAGCACGATGGCACTCCCGATAAAGGCGGCCACGGCCAGGCCGAAGAGCAGCCCGCCGTCCCCCTTGACGTCGATTCCGAGGATGACGACGTGACTCAGAATCGCCCCAGCCATAACCCCCATGGTCAGAATCGCTCCGCTGGACGCCGTTGCTGGCACGATCAGCAGCAGCGACGCGATCAGCTCGAGCACTCCTGATGCGATTCGGCCCCAGGGTTCCACCCCGGCGAGGTTGAGGAACCGCCCAACCGTGCTGAAGATGTAGACGGACTCCTCGGCGGCGGTGAACTTGAAGAACAGCGTTTGCAACAAGATCCCGGCGACCGCGAGCTGTAGGCACCAGCTGAGAAGTGTTTGTGGTCGGGATAGGTGATTCATGCCGGTTTAGATGACACGCGCCTCGAACGGTTACAGATCGAGCATCTGAAACCGTGGGTCTCTTCCGGCATCCAACTCGTGTCGCCCTTGGTGGGCGACAGCTGACCCGGACAGAAGTCGCGGACTTCGAATGCGATCGAGGGATTGCAAAATCCCGATGTCGGGATCAGAATCTTCTCCGAGGGTGAGTTGACGCGATCCGCGTCAACTCAAGGAGACGCCCGAGTGACCTGCCGCGAATTTGCAGACTTTATGATGGATTACTTGTCGGACGAGCTGCCGACCGAATCGCGAGCGCAGTTTGAGTACCACCTGAGTCTGTGCATCAACTGCCGGCGGTACCTCGCGAGCTATCGGGAGACGGTCAAGCTCGGGAAGCGCGCGTTCGAAGAGGACAACGACAGCGTGCCGTCACAGGTGCCGGACGATCTCATCAAGGCAATCCTCGCCTCGCGTCCTCGGCGATAGCCGAAACCACAAAAGCCTTCCGGCATCGAACCGGCATGGCAACGTCCCGCGTCACCGTGGGCCTGTTCGCCCGAAGGCGGTCGCTCCACGATGCATACGCTCATCGCACCTCTTCGGATCAGATCGACCGGTGAAGCTGGCCGCAAGGTAACGTGGCTGGAGTTGTTCTTCGACTTGATCTTTGTCGCCGCAGTTGCCCAGGTCGCCGAGCCGCTGCGCGACCACTACTCTGTGACTGGTCTCGTGCGGTTCACTCCGTTGTTCGCCCTCATCTGGTGGGCGTGGACGGGCCATACCGTCTTTTCCACGAGGTTCGATACCGATGACGTGATCCAGCGCGGCCTCACGTTGGTGCAAATGTTCGCAGTCGCGGCGATGGCTGCCAATGCGAAGGATGCGCTCGACAGCCGCTCGTCTGCCGGTTTTGCAGCCGCATATGCGGCGGTGCGGTTCATTCTCGTCGCACAGTACTTTCGCGCCCGTCAGGTGCGAGACGCGCGGCCGCTTGCGACGCGCTATCTCGTCGGCCATGGAGGGGCGGCACTTCTTTGGCTGACGTCCGCGTTCGTGCCAGCCCCAGGCCGCTTCTGGCTGTGGGGCGTTGCGTTCGCACTCGATCTTGGGACGCCGTGGCTGGCCGTTCGCCATAGCGTCAAGATTCCTCCAGACGCCGCTCACCTCCCCGAACGTTTTGGGCTGTTCACGCTCATCTTGCTCGGCGAGTCTGTCGTAGCCGTCATGCGGGGTATGGAGAGCCAGGAGGACTGGACGCCCTCAGCGGCGACCTCCGCGTTCTTGGGAATGGGCATCTCGTTTCTAATCTGGTGGTGGTATTTTGACGGAGCGTCGGGTGCGTCCGAACAGCCAGTTCACACCAGGCGGGACGCCCTTCGGTTTCACGTCTGGACTTACTCCCATTTTCCTCTCTATCTCGGCATCGTGATTCTCGGTGCGGGGATCCAGCGCATCGTCACGGCCGCCTCTCGCGCGACGTTGACGACGACGGAAGGTGTCATTCTGACGGGCGCAGCCGCCGTCGTCATGGTCGCAATGAGCGCGATCGGAACCGCGTCCGCCGGTCGCCGGCTTCGCATTTCGTCAGCGACACCGAGGAGCATGGGGCTCACCCTTGCGATGCTAGTGGTCGGCTTCACCGTGAGCGGTTTCGGATCTCCAGTTGCTATGGTCGTCGTGATCGCCAGCCTGTCCTTCGGCCAGCTCGCGGTGGCGCTCTCGGGAACATTGCCGCCCCAATCGAACGCCCGCCTAGCAGCAGCGACGGAGCAGGTCAGCGTGTAGTTCGGCGCTAGGCGCTCGACGTTGATCGCCGTCAGCCCCGCGAGCGCTATGGTCGGTCTCTCGCATCAACTGCAACCTGCGTCGACTACACGATGACGCCGTCACCCGATACACGCGATCGAGCGCCTGTGATGATCCGGCGGCGACACGCAGGAGACGACCGGGCCATGGTGGTGGGCATGTCCATTATGCAGACACGGTTCGGAGGTCACAGTGATCTGCCATGGGGACTGGATTCAACTGTTCGTCGGCAGCGCACAACGAATCTGCGCGACCAAGATTGGGGAAGGCGCCGGCCAGGAGGCCGACGCCTGGCTGATTCAGCGATGAACGGCAGGCGACGCTCCCTCGGCTGCGTTATCTGCATTACTTCGTGGAAGCGATCGCTTTTGCTCCGGCGATTGCGATTTCCTCATCGACCTGCGGGGAGTCGCCGCTGACGCCGACTGCACCCACGACTTTCGAATTGATCAAGATTGGAACACCGCCCTGCAGTGGCGTACCGTCGGCGAGAGCCAGCGCCGCCACGCGGCCATCTCGGATCTGCTGCTCGAACACTCGACTCGGACGGCGATAGATGGCAGCGGTTCTAGCCGTTCCGATACCGACGTTGACGCTGGCAATCTGAGCTGCGTCCATGCGAGAGAGCTCGATCGCTCTCAGGCCTCTGTGACCGCGCCCAGGCTTGGACAGCGCGGCATCGAATGCCAGGCAGCCCCTCGATTCTATGGTGGTGTTTGCGAAGACTCGGACATCACGGCGGCGCGATGTGTGAATTCCCATTCTCGCCACGGAACGATGCCCTGTTCGGGGCGTGGCGCGTCTGGGAGCATGGCGATGTACTCCAGCAGGTGACCGTCGGGGTCGTGAAAGAAGACGGACGCGGCCGGCATCCACCCGAGCACCACCGGCTGGTCGGTCGGTTGCCCGTCAAAGTCGAGCGGCGTGATGCCCGCAGATCGCAAAGCGGCCGGAGCTGCGACAACATCTGCCAAGCTCGCGCGAAATGCCGTGTGCAACGCCATCCTCTGGGGGCCCGAGCCCGTCGCCCATAGTCCCAGCATCGCGGTACCGGCAGGACCGATCCAGAAGAATGCGGCCTGCCGCGCTGGGACGACGTGCGCCAATCGGAGGCCCAGGACATCTCGGTAGAACTCGACGGCGCGGTCAAGGTTGGTCACCGTTAAATGCGTCTCGTAGAGGTTTTGGACGGGAATCATTGAGCCGGTCTCCTGGACGCGCTCGCCTCACTACCGAGTTTCCTTTGCGCTTCTCTCCCGAACCAATCAATAGGAGAAGCGTCCGAAATTATTCCAACGGCTGGTTCTCGTCTGGAAAGTCAAAACAAGACAAGCCCGAAAAGTATTCCCCGTTGACTCACGATTCGGAGGGAGCCCAGCTGCGCGGATTCTCATGTCTGAGGTGACTCGTCTTGACCGATTGGTACGCTACCCGATGCGCGCGCGTCGTGTTCTCTTCGAACCAGGCTTGGAAAGCGGCGGCGCGGCCCGACCTCGCCTCCCGCGCTTCACGTCCTCGCGATCGACCAGAACGGTGGACATCGGATCATCCGGGTAAAGCGGAGCGCGCCAGTTGGGAACGTCAGTCAGCAGAGTCCGGGCGGTTCGGCGGCGAGTCGTTTGAGAGAGTCGGCAGTCGCACGGACCTTTGGATCGCGACGCACCTCCGGATGCGTGACAAGCAGGAGGTCATGGGAGGCCACATCATCTGACACGGCCACGAGGTCGTCGTGCTCTCGTGCGACGAACCGCGGGAGCACCGCGACGCCGACGCCCGCGCGTGCAGCCGCAAGGAGTGCGTGCGTGCTGTTGCTTTCCAACCCAATCGTCGCCGACGCGAGGATCGGTTGAAACCACTTCGCCTCCTGGAGGACCTGAAAGGGTGATGTATAGGCGAGGAGCAACAGGTCGCGCATGTCGGCGAGCTTGCGAATGCGTAGACGCTTATCCGTGATTAGGCTCCTTGAGGCGTAGAGGCCGACTGCCACGCGCCCAAGCCTAACGGCGACCATTCCCATTTGGGTCGGCCGTGGTGGCTGGATGGCCAGTTCGGCTTCTCCGCGGGACAAATCGCGCTGGCGTGTTCCGACGAGGATCTGCAGTTCGATCTGCGGATGCAGGGCGCGAAACGTCGCCAGCTTCGGCGCCAGCCAATGCGATCCATATTCGGGCGGCATCGCGACCCGAACTCGGCCGGCGAGCACACCACTGTTCTCCCTTGCACGCGCCTCGGCGGCGAGCGCGGAACGCTCCATCGCCTCGGCAGTCGAGACCAGGTTCTGACCCTGTGGTGTGAGTAGATAGCCTCTCGTCGTCCGATAGAAGAGCGAGACCCCGAGTGTCCCCTCCAGCGCGGTGATTCGGCGTGCCACGGTCGTGTGTTCAACACCGAGGCGTCGAGCCGCCGCTGAGACCCGACCGCCACGCGCGACGGCGAGAAAGACTTGAAGTGCGTCCCAGTCCAAGATGTGCATTATTGCACAATGGCTGTGCGAATATTTCGAGATACGGCGGGCCGGCGAGACGTCTATCCTGCCTGTATCAGGCGCGCGCATGGCGAAGTACGTCGTCGCAGGCGTGATGGGTCGAGTGGGATACTCGCGCTGCGCCTTCGGGCGCAGATAGCACAAGCGAAAGTGAGATGGCCTGCGTGTCAGGGTGTAAGACCCTATGAAGCTGGCATGGAGCTGTTTCTCGCAATAACGGATCGGTTAGAAGTGGGCGTCAATATCTGCTGTCGCTCGGACCAACGTACAAACCTGCATTGGAGGTTGTTTCCTATGGCGTCTTCCTCTCCGCGCGAAACGTCTGCTACCTCTTTCGACTTTGCCAGTGCGACGCGTGGCGTCACGGTTGATGAATCGCTACTGGCACGAGCGCACGCTCTCGAACCGATTATTCGCCAGCACATTGAGACCACCGAACGCGACCGCCGACTCGCGCGTCCGGTCCTCGACGCCATGCGCGAGGCGGGGCTCTTCCGGATGTTCACCCCGCGCACGTTGGGCGGGGCGGAGGCCGATCCTCTCACGGTCGCACGTGTGGCGGAGGAGATCGCGGGGGTCGACAGCGCGGCGGCGTGGGCGCTCCAAGCCGGTAACACCGGTTCGTGGTGGGCGGGGCATCTGTCGCAGGAAGGTGCCGCCGAGTTGTTCGCGGAGGGCCCGGATGTGCTGATCGCGGCCTCATTCAGCCCGCCGCATCGCGCGGAATCCGTCCCGGGCGGCTACCGTTTTACCGGCCGGGGACCACTCGCCAGCACCATCCACGAAGCCCGGTGGGTGATGATGACCGGCGTCGTCTTCGACGGCGAGCAACCGCGACAGACGGCCTTCGGTCCCATGGTTGTGGCGCTCGCCATACCCACGAGCGAAGTGCAGATCGTCGATACGTGGCAGTCGCTCGGCATGCGCGGCACCGACAGCAATGACGTCGCGGCCGACGGCGTGTTCGTTCCCGAGTCGCGGAGCTTTGTCGTCACGCCCGTCTACCAGCCCGGGCCACACTTCACAGGCCCGCTCTATCGGCTCCCGGCGCTCGCGTCGGTGGACGTCATCATCGCTCCCGTTGCCCTGGCCATCGCGCGTGGCGCGATCGCCGCGCTCCGTGAACTCGCCGACCGCAAGACGCCCCTGGGATCCATGAAGACCATGCGCCACCGGCCTGCTGTCCAGTTCGCGTTGGCTGATGCTGAGGCGCAGCTCCGCGCGGCGCGCCTCCTGTTTTACGAGACGCTCAACGCGACGTGGCAGCGTGCCCTCGCGAGCGAGTTGGTGACGCTTGAGCAACGCGCCGACCTCATGCTCGCCTGCGCGCACGCGGTGCGGACGTCGGCCCATGTCGCAGATTTGATGCATCGGATGGGTGGTGCCAACGGGATCTACGAGCGAAGCCCCCTCGAGCGACACTTCCGCGATGCGCAAACGGTGCGACACCATGGGTTCCTGTCCGAGAGTCGCCTGGAAACGGTCGGCCAGGTGTATCTGGGACTCGAGCCGGAGTTTGGGTTTGTGGCGTTCTGAATGGACTTCTCTGCCGGTCCGCGGGAATCAGCCGCATTGCATCACGTAGCAGAGTGACTGGTACGGAGCGTTAGCTCGCGAGCTGCGCTGGGCAGTATCCCGCCGTAGGATTTCTTCCAGCGATAGCACGTCTGCTCCGAATCCCGACCTGGCGACAGACGTCGCCCACCGGCAGACGCCACCTGCTGCAACACCGACGTGATCTGCTCGACGGAAAAGCGTTTCTTCTTCATGGCACTGCCTCCTTGGCCGACCGTCCGATTGTGCCGCGACACTCGCTCTCACTATGAACTAGGAAATCGGGAGTTCCTCAGTCTGACTGTCCTTCCAGGCCGGAATGGCGACCATCACATCAAGAAGAAGGACGAAGAGTGGGATCACCGGAGGCTTAATACCGAGCGGTAGTACCTCGGGCGGAACTCCGGGCTGAAGGTGCACATAGACCGCGACCAGCATCACAAGGAAGAGGCTTGAGCAAGCGATCAATAAAATGCGGCCCTCCCATTTCGCTGGCCACGGCCGGAACCGCGGAAGTAGGAAAAGAATTCCCGTTACGATCTCGGCAATCTTGCCCATCAGAATGGCCGAGTGTGGCAACTGGCTTTGTTGAATCTGCACACGAAACCATCCGTCGATGGTGGGACTGACAAACTTCAGAAATCCGAACGTCAACATTAGCAATCCGAGAACCAGCGAAAGTCTTGTCTTTGCCGAACGAAACAACCGGCTTCTCACAGCTCCTCCTTGGAGTGGTTCCCGATCGGGGCGCATGTCGAGGCACCAGATCCGGTCGGCGATGGTCCATGTGTCTCCGCGTTTTGTACCAATTAGTACATAATAGGCCGCGGAGATCGATTCTTGTCTTCGGCGGCTGAAGCTGCCATTGGGATTACTTGAGGACGGACAACGAGGTCTGCGCCACTTGCCTTAGCGCATTTCGATCACGTTCGACACGGGCGAGCGTTTGCAGTCCATTGAGGCTCGCGGTGAGATACCGGGACAGAATCAGCGCGTCAGCACTCTTTCGAATCTCGCCTGTTTCTTGACCCCGCACGACCGCCTTGTAATAGGCCTTCTCGAGGCGGCGCAGCCCACGGCGAACGGCGACTCGCATTTCAGCGTCGCGATGTGCGAGTTCGATCGCGCAGTTCTGCAAGAAACAGCCTTCCATCCCGGCACGGTCGATCACGCTTTCGAACGTTCTCGCGATCGCGGCGCACGCCGAGCCTTCGGTCGCATCGCAAAAGAGCGCGTCAACGACTTGATCCGAGTAGTGGTCAAGTGCCTTGAACAGGAAGTCGCGCTTGCTGCGAAACACCGCGTAGAAACTGCTCTTTCCGATTCCCATCGCCAGCAGAAGGTCGTCGAGGGATGTCGCCTCGTATCCCTTGCTCCAGAGCACGTGCGTACCGCGATCAACGGCAGTGGGTAAGTCGAACTCTCGTGGTCGCGGCATATCGGCTCTCGACGCCAAGAAGGCTGGGTGTGGAACACGTCGCAGGTTCAGTACCAAATGGTACATAACGGTCCGTCGGCGGTCAAGTCGCGAATTCGCGGAAGAGCGGTCTCGGAAACCGTCGCCTCGCCTCGTTTTCTTTCGAGTTTCCGAACGGACCGAGTGAGAATCGCGGCGACTGGGCGCCGCGCGGAGCGCGACCTCGAGGACCTGTACCTGTGGGTGATCCAGCGGGGCGCCGCAGCAGGGTGCCCGGTGGTTCAACGGTGTCGAGAGAGCGATCTTTTCACTCGCCAACATCCGAAGCGGTGTCCAGTGGCAGCCGAGAGCTTCGACCCCGGTCACCCCGTACGAGTACTCACATACGGCAGGAAGCCGCACGCGTACCGGATTTTCTTCACGGTCGACGACGATGCTGAAATTGTGCGCGTGGTGCACGTGCGGCGCGGCGCACGACAAAAGCCCATGGCCGGCGAACTCCGTTGAGACTAAAGTGACTCGTTGGGTTTCCTCTTAAACGAAGTTGTTGCGGTTGAAGCAGTCCGTTAGCCTCGTGATGCGAATCGCTTCAGCGGTTATCGCACTGGGAATTTGGTTCGTTAGTGCTCTGGTGCTGACGAGGGTCCCTGCGCTGATGTGAACCTCTTTCACAAAACACTGATGGTCATGATTGGGCTCAGCTGTGCGACGAGCGCGGTATGGTTTGGCGCGTCCCAGTTACACTCGTGGGGACAGCACTCCCGCAGCTTCTGCTAAATATCTAGTTCCTCTGATCGTGGGGCACCGTGATAGCCACCGTTGTCGTCGAGCTGAGCTCCGAGCTATTCGTGCAGGTGACGGTCAGCGTGTAGATGCGTCCGCTGCCCTCGCCGAATCGCTCCGCGCGAAGGTCGAGGGCCAGCGGACCAGTCATCTGCCAGGCGTTCGCGCCGACCAGTTCATTGCTCGTTACCCCGGTAATTCGACAGGCTGGCGCTGGGTCGCTGTCGTCCGAGACCAGCACCGCCACTGATACCGGCACCGCATTGTTATTCGGCGGCCATAAGATGTTCGGCGTGGCGGTGATTTGTGTGATTGCCGGAGCCTGCACGTGCCGAACCGTTGCCTCGGCATTCACGCCCATCGATGTCAGAGGCGTTTGATTGCTCCCATCCGCATCCATGACGTAAATCTGCTCGGCGGTGAGGTTGGGCCGAACGCCGGTGAAGTAGATGTGTTTGCCGTTTGGTGACCACGCGGGCGCGCGACTGCTCCACATGCCGGTCTCGCCGACCGGTTTCAGCGTCAGGTCGACCGCGCCGCTGCCATCGCCATTCATGACGAACACCGACGGGTAATTGCCTGGTTCGCGTGTGCTCATGAACGCAATCTGCGTCCCGTCGGGTGACCACGAGGCCATCTGATTGATCACGCCGACAGCCACGGTCGTGGTGAGCCGCACAGGAGCGGATGCTCCGGTGACATCGATGACGTAGATGTCAACATCTCTGCGGACAGCGAGGCGCGTACCGTCCGGTGACCACGCCGGGAACTGGTTCACGCTGGCGTTCGTGACTTGCGCCAGATCGCTGCCGTCCGGACGGATCGTATAGACCTGAAACGCACCGCTGACATTCGACTGAAACGCAATCCATTCGCCGCTCGGCGACCATCGCGGCCACGTATTCGTTGCGGTGGCGGGCGTGACGGTCAGCTGCCGGACATCGCTGCCGTCCGAATTCATCACGAACACTTCGAAATGGCCGCCGGCTCGGTTGCTGGCGAACGCGATCTGTCGTCCATCGGGCGACAGGTCCGCGCGCTGGTCGTTGCTCGAGTCAGTATTGATGCGAGTCTGAACCGATCCATCCGGATCCATTACGTAAATGTTGTTGTTGCCGTCACGGTTGCTATGGAAGGCGATGCTGGACGGCGGCCCGGACTGAGCGCGGGCGTCTGCCGGCGCGAGGAGCGCGAGCAGGCCCAACGCCATCAACGGGAATGTTCGATTGATGAGCATGGCGTTCCTTCGGGAGAAAGTTGTCGTCAGTGCACGCAGGGTGAGGCTCAAAAACGATCTCCTTCGTATGAGATCGCGCAAAAAGACCCACCGATCGGGTCAAGGACGAAATCGCTGGTCGCGGTGGTGCCGTCCGTCTACGCGACGGGCAGATCTGTGGCGCTCGTGCCCGACCACCAGGCGGCGAGGCTGGGAATCTAATCCTGCGGTGCTATCCTGTTGACCTTTCACCAGTTCGAGATTCCGATGCCTGCGGGACCCGACGTCACCCAGCTGCTCGACGAGTGGAGTCGCGGCGATCGATGCGCGCTCGATCGCCTGCTGCCGCTCGTGTACGCAGAATTGCGTCGAATCGCCGCTCGTCAGCTTCGACGCGAACGGGATGGACACACGCTTCAGCCAACCGCACTCGTCCACGAGGCCTACCTGCGGCTCGTCGAGCAGCGCAGTGTCGATTGGCGGAGCCGCGCGCACTTCTACGGCGTCGCGGCACAGATGATGCGACGGGTTCTCGTCGACCATGCGCGGCGGCAGGCGGCCAAGAAAAGAGGCGACCCCGGTCAGCGCGTCTCGCTCGACGACATTGCCGAAACGGCTTCCGCACCCCAGATCCCGGTGCTCGCGCTGGACGACGCGTTGTCCCGATTGGAACAACTCGATCGCGGGCTCGCACGGATCGTGGAGTTACGAGCGTTCGGCGGGTTGACGATCGACGAAGCCGCGCATGTCCTGGACGTGTCTCCATCGACGGCCAAGCGAGAATGGCGAACGGCGAAGGCATGGCTGGCACGCGAACTCGGATGAACCGTGATCGGCGTCGTTTGCGCGATCTTAGAAGAGCAGGCGTCGGCGCTCGGCTGCGCCCCCAGGTGCATACCCACAATGACTGACGATCGATGGCCGCGAGTCAAATGGCTGTTCGAAGCCGTCCTTGACCAGCCTCCCGCTGCGCAGTCGACATTCCTCGCGGCCGCATGCGCCGACGATGAGAGCCTGCGCCGCGAGGTCGAAGCGTTGCTCGCCGCGGATGGTGCGACGGCCGGCCTTTCGGGACGTTTGCCGGTCACGCCCGAGTCTGTTCGAGCCGCGATGCTGCAATCGCAAGGCCCGTCGCGCCCGGACGACCACTCGACGCCGGCATTGGCCGCTGGCCGTCGGTTGGGCAGCTATGAAGTCATTGCCCCACTTGGCGCCGGTGGGATGGGCGAGGTCTACCGCGCACGCGACCTCCGGCTTCATCGCGATGTCGCTCTAAAGGTGTTGCCACGCTCGCTGGTCTCAGACCCGGATCGGCGCGAGCGGTTCGTACAGGAAGCCCGTGCGGCGTCGGCGCTCGAACATCCGCACATCGCTGTCGTCCACGACATTGTCGAGGTCGACGGCATCACCTTCATCGTGATGGAGCTCGTACGGGGGGAGGCGCTGAGTACGGCCGTCTCTCGGGGCGCGGTCCCGGCGTCGCGCGCCATCGAGCTCGCCGTCGAAATCGCGGAAGCGCTCGGCCGTGCGCATGAAATTGGCGTCGTGCACCGCGATCTCAAGCCGGCGAACATCATGATCACGGCCGACGGCCATGTGAAGATCATCGATTTCGGCATCGCGAAGCTTTCTGCCGTGAGCGACGACGAGGCAACGACCTACCTGTCACGCGAACCGACGGCCTCGGGCATCGTCGTCGGCACGGCGGCGTACATGTCGCCGGAACAGGCGCAGGGCGAAACGGTCGATCACCGGACCGACATCTTCAGCTTCGGGATTGTGCTGCACGAGATGCTCACCGGGTTGGCACCATTCCGCCGCCGCTCCGGTATCGACACGATGCACGCGATCGTTCACGACACGCCGCCGCGTGTGCCGGACTCGATTGGCGAAGCGACCGATGACGTGCAGCTCGTCATCGACCGGTGCCTGGCGAAGGCACCGCGCGATCGCTATCAGACGATGCGCGAGGTCGTCGTGGATCTTCGGACGACCCGCCGCCGCCTCGAATCGGGGGAGTTGCGCGCGATCGAGGGACCATCACGATTCGAACGCCGCCTGCGGACCGCAGCGGCGGTCGGCGTATCCGCCGCGCTGACGATCGCCGCGGTCATGGGGTGGAGCACGTATCGTGCACGACGTGAGGCCGATCGCAACGCAGCAGTCGCACACGTGAAGCAGTTGCTCGAATCAGGGCGGTTCGTGGACGTGTGGCGCGCCGTCCAGCCCGCGCTTCGGCAGTGGCCCGGCGATCCGCAGCTCGATCAAATGCTGCGCTCGACGACGATGACGGTCACGATTGCGACGGATCCGCCGGGTGCCGACGTGGCCTTCACGGCGTACGACGATGTGAGCGCACAAAACTGGATCGCGTTGGGCGCATCACCGCTGAACGGCGTGCGCGCGCCGCTGGGAATGCTGCGTTGGAGGGTCACCAAGAACGGCTACGAGCCGATCGAAGCGCGGCTCGAAGTCGGAACGCCGGCTGCGGCGGCGGGCCATCCGGACGTCGACGCGCCGCCAATCCGGTTGCGGCCCGTCGGCAGCGAATTCGCGCGCATGGTCTTCGTTCCCGGCGGCAACCAGAACGGCGTGCCGCTCACCGACTACTGGCTCGATCAAAGCGAAGTCACCAATCGCGACTTCAAGAAGTTCGTCGAGCGGGGTGGATACGAGCATCGAGAGTACTGGACGCGCGGTGGACGTGAGCCGGCGCTGGATACGTTTCGCGATCGAACCGGCAGAGCCGGACCGGCAACCTGGGAGCTGGGCACCTACGCCGAAGGCCGCGACGAGTATCCGGTCAGCGGCGTGAGCTGGTTCGAGGCCGTCGCCTATTGTGAATCCGTCGGAAAAACCGTTCCGACCGTGTCGCACTGGAGGCGTGCGTTCGGCCAGTCGTTCTTCATCGAAGTCGTCACGGTCGGCAATTTCGGCGGACGAGGTCCTGAAGCCGTCACCCGTCTGAAGGACGTCGGACCGTTTGGGACGTACGGCATGGCGGGCAACGTCAAGGAGTGGGCCTGGAACGAGCACGGGAACCAGCACCACATCCTCGGAGGGGCATGGAACGAACCGATCTACATGGCCACCGCCCCCGACGCGCTTTCGCCGCAGAATCGCGCCGAGACCAACGGATTCAGATGCATGAAGGAGACCGCGCCTTCGGCCGCGGCGGCGTACGCGGGCTCCTCCCGGTCACCGCGGGATTACACGAAGGAGAAACCAGTCGATGCCAGCACGTTCGAGATCTTCCGCCGCTTCTATTCTGTCGATCGAGCTCCGCTCGACGCCAGGACGGAGCGTACGGAGGAATTCGGCGAGTGGCGCCGCGAACGCGTTTCGTTTGCCGCTGCGTACGGCGGCGAGCGTGTACTGGCGAACATCCTGATTCCGAAGAACACCCCACCGCCATACCAGTCGGTCATCTGGTTTCCGGGCTCCTACGCACTCGCGCTCAAGCACACCGACGGCGATTTGCCGTTTTCGTACTATTTCGACTTCCTGCCGCAGAGCGGCCGAGCGTTGATCTACCCGGTGTACAAGGGCACCTACGAACGATCGGTGCCGGTGACCGGCATGAGTCAGTGGAGAGACGAGGTTATTCAATGGTCCAAGGATCTGACGCGGACGCTCGACTACCTTGACAGCCGAAGTGATTTCGACAAGGACCGGATTGCGTACTACGGATTCAGCATGGGCGCCGACGATGCCATTCCTGCCATCGCTTTCGAACCACGGCTCAAGGCGGTGGTCCTCCTGGCTGGCGGTTTAGAACCTTGGAACCCCGTCGCCCCAGAGATCGATCCGATCAATTTTGCACCGAGGATCACCACCCCCGTACTCCTGCTTGCCGGACGAAACGATTTCTATTTTGGGGTGGAGACTTCCCAGAAGCCGTTGATGAATCTGCTCGGCACGCCGGCCGAGCACAAGCGGCACGTGATCTTCGAGAATGCCGGCCATGTGCCGCCTCGACTCGGTGTGATCCGCGAAGTCCTGGCGTGGCTCGATCGGTATCTTGGACCCGTCGAGGATCGATGATCCGACGACGCGGGGGTCGAGGCTCACCTTCGTCCGCGCGGCTGCACCGCTGCGATGCGACGAGACGGCTAGCGGACGCGCTTGAAACGGGCCCCGCACGCTGCCGACATCGATCGTCGCGAAATGACTCTAAAACCACCAGTTGGATTGTCGCTCCACGCCGCCTGGAATTTGGCCGGGCCTCCCCAACAAGACGTTGGTAGTCGCCGCCTCGGTCCATTGGCGATCGATCTGATAGGGTTTGCCATACCAGACGCTGATCGCGAGCCTGCTACACAAGTACGCGACCGGGCGGCTCAAAGAGATCTGAGGAGCGGCCTCGGCGGTTTTTGCCGAAAACAGATTCAGGTGCGGCAAATGGTAGGGTGAGCAGCGTGAAAGAAGGGCTCGACATCAACCGCGATCGATGGCCCGACGTCAGCCGCGTATTCTCCGCGGCAGCCGCCCTTGATGGGCCATCGCGGGACGCGTATCTCGATGACGCGTGCCGTCACGATCCCGCATTGCGGGCTGCCGTCGAGTCGCTGCTTGGCGCACACGACAACGCCGGATCGTTTGGTGACGGACCTGTATTCCCATCCTCGACCGTCAAACGATTGTCACCCGACAGCCAACTGGGTCCGTTCAGGATCGAGTCATTACTCGGCGCCGGCGGCATGGGTGAGGTCTATCGCGCCTACGACACGAAGCTGCATCGTGCCGTCGCAATCAAGGTATTGCCCGACTTTTTCGCGCAGCGTCCCGACCGACTCGCTCGCTTCGACGAGGAGGCGCGTGCGCTGGCCGCGCTGAATCATCCGCACATAGGAGCGATCTACGGCCTGGAGGAGAGCGCGGGCGTCGCCGCGCTCGTGCTCGAACTCGTCGAGGGTTCGACTCTGGCCGAGCGACTCGCTGCCGGTCCACTGCCGTTCGACGAAGTCGTCCGAATCGCGCGGCAGTTGGCCGAAGGCCTGGAGGCGGCGCACGACCGCGGGATCGTCCACCGGGACTTCAAACCGGCCAACATCAAGTTCACTCCCGACGGGAACGTCAAGATTCTCGATTTCGGCCTGGCAAAAACGGCCGGCTCTCGGCCGGGCGCGGCGTTGACGCCGTCGACAACCAGTCCGCGAGATGCGACGCAATTCGGAGTGGTACTCGGGACAGTGGGCTACATGAGCCCCGAGCAGGCGCGAGGCCAGGCGGTAGACAAGCGCACGGACATCTGGGCGTTCGGCTGCGTCCTGTTCGAGATGTGCGCGCACCAGCCGCCGTTTGCGGGTGCGACGACCAGCGACGCACAGGCCGCAGTGATCGTTCGCGAGCCAGACTGGGAACTGCTCCGCGCCGGAACACCGGCCAACCTCGTTCGGCTTCTGCGTCGTTGTCTCACCAAGGATCCGAAGCTGCGGCTGCGCGATATTGGAGAAGCGCGGATCGCCCTCGAACGTGATACCGACACTGCGGACGTGGCGCCGCGTTCGACGACAAGACGTGTGGCGGCGATTGCTGCGATCCTGAGTGCAGCCGCGAGCTTCGCAATAGCATTTGCCATATTCGGTTCGCCGGGTTCGGGTCCGTCCGTGTCACCCGCGCCGGTCCGTTTTGCCGTTCCTCCGCCGGAGGGGACCTCCTTCGACATTCAACCTGGGCTAACGTTCTTCGCGTTGTCGCCGGATGGGTCTCAGTTGGCGTTTGTCGCCGGCTCGGAAGCTCCGTCGACGTCAGCAGCGCGAAACCATCTATGGCTCCGCCGCTTGACGGACATGGAAGCCACACCGCTTCCAGGGACTGACGGGGCGACGTCGATGTTCTGGTCGCCTAACGGCCTGTCGCTGGCGTTCTTCGCGAAGCGCAAATTGATGCGCATCGACCTGCCCAACGGCGCTCCGTCGAAGATCTGCGACGTCGAAGCAACTTTCAGGCAGGGCACCTGGGGAGCCGGGGGTGTCATCCTGATGGGGCGCGCCGACGGAATGTCGATCGAGGTTGTCCCGGCAGCGGGCGGCACTCCCGTCCCGATTCTGAAAAGGAATCAATCGAAGCGGGAAACTCGCGTGCTTTGGCCGTGGTTCCTCCCAGATGGGAAGCATTTCTTGTACACAGCGCGTCTCGACGATGACGAGGGAGAGCTGCGTATCGCCGACCTCGACGGCGAGTCGCGGACGGTCATGAGCGCAAGCTCGAACGCGCAGTGGGTCGATCCCGACGTCGTCGTCTTCGTTCGTGAAGGCGTCCTGATGGGGCGGCGCGTCGATTTGGAAGCGGCGCGTCCGCTTGGGGAGCCATTCACGGTGGCCGAGCGCGTCGAGTACTTCTTCACCACGTCACGGGCGACGTTCAGCGCTTCCCGGACAGGCAGCGTCGCGTACCACGCCGGCCAGGACATCGGGCAGCTGGTGTGGGCCGACCGGACCGGCAACGAGGTCGGGACGATTAGCACCTCTTCCGAGTATGAGCGATCCTCTGCGCGGCTGTCTCGGGACGACAGCGCACTGCTGGCCGCGCGCAGGCGGGCGGGTCTCGGGACCTATGATCTCTGGCGGATGAACCTCGTTCGCGGGACCGAAGAGCCGCTCACTTTCAATCGCGGCAGCGAAGTGAGTCCTGTCTGGATGGACGATGACCGTGCCGTCCTCTTTGCCGGCGACAGTCCTGGTTCGCTTCCGCACCTGTTCCGAAAAGACCTTGCCACCGGCGAGGAAGAACAAGTCCTGCCACCTGGCAATCAGCAGCTTGCCATGGACGTTTTTCCCGACGACGGTGAGGTCACCTATGTGGAACGCCAGTCAGAGGGGTTCAGGATGTTCCGGCTGTCTTTGGCTCGTCACGCATCTCCGACGCCGCTGCTGTCAGGCCAGCAGAGCGCGAACAACATGCGCCTGTCACCAGATGGCCGCGCGATGACCTTCGTCGTTGGTGGCGACGAACGTTGGCTGAAGGCGTACGTCTCGACCGTGCCGGTAACGAGCCCTCCCGAGCTGGCAGCCGAAGGGGTCTCGGGTCCCGCGCGATGGAGTCGTGATGGGCGACGGATCTACTATGTGAGTCGCGATGCCACGATGATGACACTGGCCGTCCGCCCGGTTCCTCCACTCACGGTCGGCGTGCCAGAGCAGCTGTTCAAATTGCGACGACCCGCCACGCTTCAGGACGTTTCTCGCGATGGCCGCTTCCTGCTGCTCGTGCCCCTGGTGCGCGCAGGTGAGCAACCAATGACCGTGTGGACCGCCGCGATCGCCTCCACCCGGCGATGAACCGGCCCGTCGATATCACCGCCCTCCTCGAGGCATGGAGCCAGGGTGACGTCGAGGCGCGGGATCAGCTGATCCCGGCTGTGTACGATGAGCTCCGACGGCGCGCGGCCGCGTTCCTGCGGCGCGAACGCGCGGGTCAGACGCTGCAACCGACCGCCCTCGTGCACGAGGTCTACCTTCGGCTGGTCGATCAGGATCGCGCGGTCTGGCAGAACCGCGCGCAGTTCCTCGCGGTGGCGTCCGAGATGATGCGGCGGATCCTCGTCGATCGTGCACGTGCCCACAAGATGGCGAAGCGGTCCGGCCGGTGGGCTCGCGTGACGCTTACAGAGCAGGCCGCGCAGGGCACGCAGCGCGACGTTGACGTGCTCGATCTCAATAACGCTCTCGACGAGCTTTCAACGTTGGATCAGCGTAAGGCCCGTGTCGCCGAACTGCGTTTCTTTGGCGGCCTCTCACTCGAAGAGACCGGACTCGTGCTCGGCACCTCGCTCGCGACGACGATGCGCGACTGGCAGGCGGCGCGGGCGTGGCTCTTCCGACGCCTGACCCATGGCAAGGACGCGCGGAACGACGGAGGGAAGTCATGAAACACGCCCTGCGAGGTGGGCAACTTCCGCCGTAACGCGTGAGAGGGCCCGGGTTCTGGACCGTCGATGCGGCGCTATCGAGCGTCGTCTCGCTTGGCGCAAACCACCGCGTGGCGCTTCGCGTAGAGGCGTTCAATCTGTTCAACACGTTCAACCGCCGTCTGCCCGACGTGAACTTCAGTTCGCCCGCGTTCGGCCGCATCATGGCCGGCACGCCATAAATCCCGCAATTCGGCGTCAGATATACGTCTAGCCGACTTCCCACGTCGATTCGGCAATGTCGGCGTGGTGTCTTCGAGAACCGCAGGCGACGTCGTATCCGCGACCCTGATCGAGTGCGAAACCGTCAATCCAAATCCGCTGGGAGTCTCGCTACAGGGGCGTCGGGGAATTCTCGTCATCACACGAAATCTCAATCTCAACGCCGACCCGCCCGCACATGATGGCGCCATCCTCTCCCTCGAGATGATGTCCTCGATCGTGCGATTGCCGGCCGGTGGCTCGGGTGTGTTTGCCAGCAACTTTGCCTCGACAGCCAGATCCGCTTGTGCTCACGGGCAATATCATTGGGGTGGTCTGTATGTCTCCGACGGGGTCAGCGGACCGGATGCGGTTTTTGCCAGCAGCACCGTCCAGCGGCTTCGCGAACAGCGTGAAGGCTGAATCGTCGCCCGCGTCTTTGCCTTGCCATGACAACTCGACGAGCGGCTTGCCTCCTGGGGTTCCGGCGTGAACTCCGCGCCGGCCCACCACGGCGCCACCGCTCGCCGCTAGTCACGTCGCCGGCAGCGTTCTCCGACACGCTCACCATACCTGAGCAAGTTTCGCCGCCCTTCTCGCGTCTCCTGGTAGGGCGAAGACTGGGAGCCATGAGGCGCCGCTGGTTCAAGCGAACCGACGGAAGGACTTCAGCCGTGTCCGAAAAAACCTGGAGAAAACGATGAAACGCACAATGCTGTCAACCATCACACGCGCAATCCTGGCGATCGCGATCGCAGTTGCGGTCTCGCAAGCGACCGCGATCGGTCAAGACCAGGCACCGGACCGCAGCCTCGGCGGCGTATGGCTGGTAACGATCACACCACGCAACTGTGCGACCGGCGAACCGATTCTGACGGCCGCGTTTGAAGCCCTTTATACGTTTCACGAAGACGGAACGATGTCCGCCTCATTTCGAAACAACACACTTACGCTCGAGCGTACGGCGGCTCATGGACTGTGGCGGCGGGACCTCGGTTGGAGTGAGTACTCGTTCAAGTACGTGCATCTCCGCCGTAACGTTTCGACGGGAGCGTTTGCCGGGAAGCAGGAAGGCGCAGGGGCTTTGGTATTGGCGGCGAGCGGTGACGAGTTCACGACCGATGGTTCATCGACGGTTTTCGATGTAAACGGTAATCCCGTCAGTTCGGGCTGCTCCAACTCCGTCGGAACGCGGTTCAAGTTGGAACAATAGGGCCGTTCGCCGGCCTGGGGAACATTCATATGCGCAGCAGTTCTTTCGCACGCGTCGTCATTGCCAGTCTCGGCGTCTCTCTGTGATCATCACACTTGGCTGCGGCAAGTCGCCGGGAGGGCCATCGCCACAGGCGCCATTTTACGGACAGTCGATCTCTCCGACCGAAGGATCGAGCGTTGGAGCCACCGTCGCAAGGATCGAAGGGGATCGGTTTCAGTCCGGCGGTCTCGTCACGTGACGGCAGCCGCGTCGACGCGACGGTCCTCAGCGCGTCTACCATCTGTCTCGCGATGCCTGCTCACGCTGCTGGAAAAGTGGACGTGACCGTATGTAGTAG
>JBKPNQ010000146.1:0-10709 GCA_046732715.1 Acidobacteriota bacterium
TGTCCGTACTGATCTCGGTCGTCACGGCCGGCTCGATCTGCCTCGACACCAGTTGATCGTGGTCGTCCACCACGGAATACGCCAGCGCGAGTTTGCTGCTTTGATTCTGGGATCGATCGATTTCGGCGGCGAGCATGACGCGAAGCCGTTTGCCTTCGTTTTCGGTAAACGAATAGGTGGCCAGTTTCAAGCCGATGTCGGTGGCGAGCAGCGGCGCGGCGATCGCGTCAGCCAGCAGATCCTCGGTCGTGCGTGTGCGCGGCGCGTCCACGCTGAAGTCGTTCCGGGCGCGAACCAACACGTTCTTCCGGCGTGGTACTTCGATTTTGATCTTGTGAGCTTTCGTGTCTCGGTCGCCGGGTTGGGGTTCGAAACTGAGCAGGTAATACCCAGACAGTTCGAGCGCCAGCCGGCTGAACGCATTGTCGGCGCCGCTGACGACTTTGAAGACCGACCCGCGCGCCGCGCCCGCCAGGAACCCGAGACCGTCGTGCGCCAGCTCGATATCGGCGGAGCGTGTCGGCGAGCTCTTGGCATTCGAGGCATTGAACGCCGGCGGCTCCAGCTGCAACACATACAAGGCCACTTGGCCGCGCGACGCGGTGGGACCGAGCCAGGAGATCTCGCTGACGTCGCGCGCATCGATCAGAATGCCTTCCGAGACGAACACGACCGTCTTCGGCGTCGCCGTCCGCGCCAGGCGCTCCATCACCTGACGCAACGAGAGCAGCGTATCTCTGGTCCGTCCTTTCAAATCGATGTACAGGCTGCGGGCCTGCGCTTCGAGGGTTCGCCTGCAGTCCGCCAACGTTCCCGCTACCAGCCCCGTACACTCTCGGTCGACGATTTGCTGGATGACCTGTTCGTTCCCGCGCTGGAGCGCAATCGCCTCACTCAGCCCGATCTGATTGTCCTGGTGTTCCCCGTCATCAGACGTGCCCACGACTGACTGGAGCGCGATCTGCACGAGCGCATGATTTGCCGTAAAGTCGATCTGCGGGCCGGCTCCAGGAATCGTCACCAGACCGACCCTGTCGTCAGGACTGAGGCGGCCAATGAAGCGCCGAGCAGCATCGATCGCGTACTTCCCGCGCGACGCGCCGATGTTGCCCTGATCGACTACGAGCATGATCAGGCGCGAGCCCGGGGTCTTGGGATTGGTGCTGTAGTCAGGGTTGATCGGCTCTCGCTCGACGTTGCGACTCACCGCGATGAACTGCGCGCTCGCGATGCGACGCGGCTTGCCGTCAACCTTCAGCGAAAAATCCTCAGCCGTGAGATCGCCGATCGGCCGGCCGTCGCGATCGATGACGTTGACGTCAACCGGCACCAAATCGACGGAGGATCTGAACGTCTGCGGCGGCTGCGCCTGCTCAGGTGCCGCCTTGTCCTGCGCGCACAGCACCGTCGTCGCCGCGAGCGCCAGTCCTGTCAGCAGTACTCTCATAGGTCCTCTATCACTCCGTGGGGCTTCGCCCCTCCGACTCCCCGACACGCTCTCTCGCGAGCCGCTTCGTCGGCTCGCTTCCGCCTCCGCTGAAGCTACGGCGGACGCGCCGAAGCCTTGGCGAAGGCGGGCCGGTCGCGTGACTCGCGTCGCTGCGCTCGCTCGCGTCTTGTTTCGTGCCGGCCGTTTCTACCGCTTCTGCGTGTAGCGATAGCCCTGACGGGCACGCACGCGATACTTTCCGCCCGCCGCCACCACGGTGATTTTGTGCCATTTGCCATCACGCTGATCGTCGGGAGCCGGATACGACAGTAAGTACTGATGGTGGAGATCGTCCAGGATCTCCGAGAACACCTCGTCCAGCTTCGATGGCTCGCGGGTGAAAAACGCACGGCCGCCGCTTGTCGTCGCGATCCGCTGCAACAGCTTCTGCAGATCCTTTTCGTTGACCGCGCGGCCTTGACCGACGGGATAGATCATGGCGTCGCTGGCTTCGACCTGGGCGATGGCTGTCTCCATCGGCGCGTGGCTATTCTCGTCTTTACCGTCAGTGAAAAGAACAATCGCTCGGCGACCTTGCTGACGGCCGAGCAGATCAATGCCCTGGACGATGGCGTCGTAGAGGGCGGTGCCGCCCCAGGAACGGAGACGACCGATCGCGCGCTCGCGAACGACCTGGTCGGTGGATCGTTTGGCGAGCGTGAAGATATTGTCGTTGAACCCCAGCACCGTGACCTGATCCGACGGCTCGAGCGCGGCCACAAACCGCGTCGCCGCCGTCTTCATCCCCGGCAGCGCGTCGGTGACGCTGGAGCTGACGTCGATCGCAGTGATGAGCTCGAGCGCCGTATGCTCATCTGAAAATGACGACAGCTTCTGTTGAACGCCGTCCTCGGAGACCTTGAAGTCACTCTGCTTGAGCCCGGTGACGAACTTTCCGTGATCGTCGGTGACGACCGCCGTCACTTGCACGACATCGACGTCGACGGTCTCGGCGTAGTCGAGTTTCTTCGTCGTCACCGCCTGAACCAGCCGGGTGCCTCCCTTCATGCTCGCGACCACGCGGACTTGCCTGGACTGGACCCGTTCCCCTGCGTCCCAATCGCACTCGAAGGGCGAACTGGTCACCTCGCAGACCTGCGTCGCGCCGACAAAGAAGGTCACCCTCTCAACGTCACGCTCGGCGGACGAGGGTTCGATGACCGCGTGCAACCGGGCACTGCCGACGAGGTACGTAGAGTCCGTCGGCGACACGATGCGCAGCCGTGGCTCCTGCGCGGAGATGGCGGAGACGACCCCAGCCCCCAGAAGCGCGATGAAAGAGCGACGTACGAACAAATTGCGTTGAGCCTTTTCGGTGGCAGCCCTAAAGGGCTGCGCTACGGTTTTCCAACACTAACGCGACGGCTTTCCAACACGAGCGCAGCCTTCAGCCCTAAAAGGGCGGCGCGACGGTTTTCCAACACTCCCCGCGATTTGTAGCGCAGCCCTTCAGGGCTGCCTATCGTCGGCCGCGACCAGAGGGCCATCGACTGTCAAAGCAGCAATGTAGTCGAACATGCGCTCCTGGGGAAGCCGCTGGACGGCCCAGCCGAACTCTTCCCAATCGTCCGGGTTGGCGAGCTGCGCATGGTCAATGACGTCCTGGGCGACGAATGCGGCGAGGGGCGGGGCAAGAGCGGCAGGCAACTTCTGCGCCGATAACGTCTCGGCGATTTGAATAGACAGGTCGGCGCCTTGCGTGGCCAGCACCGCCGACGCATATCCTCTCAACTCTTCCCACGCCACGCGCTCGGGCATTGCCAGGCAAAGGCATCCATTCAGCGGCAGAGCGGCGGCGCCCCATTCGTCTGCTCGATGGGTGCTTTCAGCTGCGAAAGAACCGAGCCAGAACAGGTCGAGCAACGAAAACAGAGGCGTCACGTCACGATGTTGCGTGAGCGTCCACGCCACGGCGTGGCGGCGCAATTCGCTGAGGCCTGCGTCGCGCGCGACGTCTTCCAGGTTTGATGGATTCTGAGAGAGGGATGACACGCGCTTCCTGCCAATGCCAACGGCGGTGACGATATCGTCGCGAGCCGCGTCCGACAACGTGAATGGATTCATGAGCGCCACCGTCAGCATCAGCGTCTGCCGATCCTGCGACCCGATTCTGGGTTCACCCGGCATCGCGGTCGGGTCGAGCCTGCGCAACAGCAGCCGCGAAAGCGCCGCCTCGAGGCCGAGCACCGACCCGCGCACCCGCCAGGCCGCCTTGCTGTCGAAATGCTCGATGGGTAAGCGCCAGGCGTCGCCCGCACCTCGCGACGGCGGTGAAGCAAACCCGAAATCGTGACGCAAGGCCACGTTGCCCGACGTCACGGCGGAACCTTCCGGATCGCCCAGGTGAACGGCGTAAACGATCGACACCAGCGCGTCCGCGAGCGCCTGCCCGCTATCCATGTTTCCACGACCGTCGTCGGTTGCACCGCTTTCGGTTGACAGCGCGGCATCCAGCGTCGGACCACCCTGCCGCTGCCGTACGAGCTGCAATCGATCGAGTTCCGCTGACGCGGGATCGACTCGATACCTCTTCCCTTCCCAGACAACGATGGGGAGTGGACGCGGTGTCTCGTGCGCGCCGGCGATCGCCGCGAGCAGCGTCTGCTCGACCGTCGGTCGAGCAGCCAGGGCCCTCAAAAAGTCGTCGCGGAGCCAGGTCGAGAAACGGGGACCGTAACCGGAGCGTGAAGAGACCTCCAGCGAGCACAGCGATCGAATCAAGTTGGACGACTGGCTCTCGCCGAGACTCCGCGACCGATAGGCACGCCCGATGAGCGCAACGGCGGACTGAAATTCCGCGACCGAAACCTTTCGAAGCGCTACCGGCTCGATCGCATTCAACCGCGCGGCGTGTTCTGCCGCGCAAACGAAGACATCGGGTCTTGTTACCCCGCCTCGCTCGAGAGAAATCAGCAGGGCCGGAAAAGAGAGATACCCGCGAAGAGCTGTCGCGACGTCTGCGAACGCCGGCGCGGCTTGCTCGGCGAAGACACGTTGCGCGAACAGGAGCGCGTCGAGCCGCCGCCGGCCGACCGCATAAGGAACGCGGAGGATACGATCGCCAAGCCAGCCGGCGTCGACGTTGAGGTTGGCCGACATCACGTTGACGTCGGCGCCGGACACATTTTCGAACGGAACCTCGTTCAATCCATCGGCGCGAAACACGCGATCCCAGAGGCGCCGCCCCGCCGGCGGTGCCGCTCGCCCATCGGGCAGCACGCGGAATGTGGACAACAGAATCGCGCCATCAATCGGCGGCTTTGGAAAGAAGTGGTCGCTGATTCGCCATTCCGGTGCGCCAGCCGCGAATGCTGCCAAAAGAGCACGGAACCGAGGTTCGCGCGCCGATGCGCCCATGTGCATGCCGAGCGCGAAGCGCTGATGCGGCGGATCCAGGTGAGCGATCGTGTCGAACAGGAAGGCGAGGCGGCCGTCACCAGAAATGATTCGTGCGAGGAAGGAATCAGGCTCGCCGGGATCCGCTCCGACGATTGACTGCCACAACGGTTCCGCTTCCGCTCCACCGGGCACGACCACGCGGCCGGTGCGCACGTGGATGCTGCGGCCGAAGGCGGCAAAGATCTCCGCGAATTTGCGAAGGTGCGCCAACTTGGCCGCGTCGGATCCGAGCCACGTCAGCGTTTCGTCATCGAGGGCGGAGAGGCCCACATACAGAAGGGACGCGCGCCGGTCCTTGAGAATGGCGCTCACGAGATTCTCGCGGCCGTCCTGGCTTTGAAGAATCGACGTGCGCCATACCTGCGGGTCCAGAGGCAACGGGACGACGTCAACTGTGGCGTCTGGTCGCTCGAGAACGCGCTCCAGGGATTCCCGTGTTCGTCGACCCTCCAACTCGGTCCGTTCGTACGACAAGTGGATGACTCGCAGCAGCAGCGTGGAGGGTTCCGGCGTGCCGAGTCCAAGTGCCTGCGCGAGCGCGTGTGCAGAAACGGGAAGAAGCGTCGATCCGCGAGTCGACGATCCAGCAGAAACCGATGGGCTCTGCGAAACGAGTAATTGAACGGCGAGCGCGACTGGGACGAACGGCGACATGAATGGTTATCTTATCAACCTCATCATTGGATTCTCCGGCACTCTCCCACGGTACTTTCGTCACTGAAGAATGTGTGTCCATAACTCGCCATGCGAGCGTGGTACCGATCGCATGTCCGGTCGTTTGAATTCAAAACACAAATTCCTGAACATCGGGGACGAACACCTCGAATGAGGTGCCGACAACGCGAGGTTTGTGGTGAGTGTCCAAAGTGGACGCTTTGGTATCGATCTTGGTATCGCTATTCATCCCAGCTCCATGCCTTCTGGCTGAGTTGGTTCTTCCTTAGGCATCGCAGGAGGATGCAGACAATGTTGAAATGCAGTACGAGCGCGCTCCTGCTTCTGGCAGCCGCTCTCCTATTCGTCCCGTCGGGCGCGCTCGCCCAGACGACGGGGCGGATTATGGGTCAGGTTCTGGACGCCCAGGGGGCTGCGCTCCCGGGGGCCACCGTCACGGTGACGAGTCCAAACCTGCAGGGCGCCCAGACGCAAGTTTCGGATTCTGACGGGAACTATCGTTTCCTCAGCCTTCCACCCGGGCGCTACACGGTCAAGGTCGAGCTCGCGAGCTTCAAGACCGTTGAGCAGAACAATGTCGAAGTTGGACTGGACCGCACGGTCACGTTGCCGGTTACGCTGCAGCTCGCGGGCGTTTCGGAGTCTGTAACGGTCACGGGCCTGAGCCCGACGATCGACACGACGTCTACCGTGACCGGTGTGAATGCCGGGGCGGATCTGTTCGAGCGCATTCCTCTGCGCCGCGACTTCTACGCGGTCGCGCGGGTGGCGCCGGGCACGACGGAAGACACCGTCGGTACGATCGTGTACGGATCAAGCAGCGCGGAGAACCAGTACATCATCGACGGCCTGAATACGACGGGCGTCGAGGTCGGTGACAAAGGCAAGACGCTCAACTTCGACTTCGTTCAAGAGGTCGAGGTGAAGACGGGTGGTCTGCCGGCGGAGTACGGCCGGATGACCGGTGGCGTGCTCAACGTCATTACCAAAAGTGGCAGCAACCTGTTCAAGGGTTCGGGCTTCGTCAACGGCGAGGGCGGGTTTCTGAATGCCAACGACGACACACGCGACAAGCGTCCCGCATGGACGACCACGGTCACGGATGTCAGCAGCCGAAGCGACTTCGGTGGTGAGCTGGGAGGCCCGATCGCGACGGACCGGCTCTGGTTCTTCGGCGCGTACAACCGGACGAACGAGAATCGGAATACGACGGTCATTCGTGAGATTGATTCGCCAGGCAGTCCTGGCATCAATAGCGAGGTTCCGACGTCCATCGACCGAGATCTGTTTGCAGCGAAGCTCACGTATCGGATCGCCCCCGGACAGACGCTCAACGGTACGATCATGGGCGACCCCTCCACCCGCGACGGCGCGGTCTTTACGATTGCCGGTCCCGAGAGCACCTGGAAGGGGGTTCTTGATTCCGGCGGCACCGATTACGTTGCCAAATACGCGGGCGTGTTCGGCAGCCGTTTCCTCTTGAACGGCATGTACGCACGTCACAACGAGAGCAGTACATACAAAGGACCCGGGCGCGACGTCCCCCAGTCGATTGATGCCACGGTGACGCCGAACGCAAACTCAGGTGGCTTTGGATTCTTCCAGGATCAGGATTTCTCGAGGGACGTGTATAAAGCCGACGCGTCCAGCTACCTGGGATCACACGATCTGAAACTCGGGGTAGACCGTGAGCGCCTTAGGGCGGTCAACAACAACTACAACGGCGGCGCCGGACAGCGAATCTACAAACTGAGGACAAGCACAGGGATCATCTACTACCGCCACCGGTACTACGTCAACGACCGAGCTTCTGGCTACGACCGAGACATCCCGGCGACGTGGCAGATCGCCCTGCCGCTCACGTCGGAGCCGGACTCGTACAACACCTCGTTCTACGCGCAAGACTCGTGGAAAGCTGGCGCCGGACTGACGGTGAACGCCGGAATCCGCTGGGAAGGACAAAACGTTCGCGACCGCGATAAGAAGTCGGCGTTCGACCTGAGGGACAACTGGGCGCCGCGCGTCGGCTTCGTCTGGGATGTCGCGCGGAACAACCGCAGCAAGCTGTATGCGAACTGGGGCCGGTTCTTCGAGAGCATCCCGATGGACATCAACATCCGCGCGTTCGGCGGCGAGGTCCAGTGCTTCTGCTACAACCTCAGCCCCGACCCCGCCAACTACCTGCAGGATCCGGCAGCGCCGCGTTCGCAGTCTCTCCTCGGTGGCCCGGAGTCGGCCGATCCCGATTTGAAGGGACAGTACATCGACGAGTGGCTCACTGGGTTCGAGTACGATCTCGGCCGCAATCTCGTTGTTGGCGCGAAGTACGGTCACCGGAAGCTTGGACGCGTAATTGAAGACTTCCTGATTCCGTCTGAAGGCACCTACTTCATTGCCAATCCGGCCCGCGGCATCGGAACAGACATGGCCTTCTACGATCAGGTGGCGGGGCACACAGCGCCCGCACCCAAGGCCAAGCGGACCAATGATGCGTTCGAGGTGAACGCTCGCAAGCGCTTCTCCAACAACTGGCAGTTCCTGGCGAGCGCAGTATGGAGCAAGCTGGAAGGCAACTACGATGGCACGTTCCAGGCGTCAACGGGCCAGCTCGATCCGAACATCAATTCGGCCTTCGACTATGCCGACTTCCTGGTGAACGCTGACGGCAAGTTGAGCAACGATCGCCTTTTCCAGTTCAAGCTCGATGGCAGCTACGAGTTTTCGAAGGGTGCATTGACGGGCCTCAACCTCGGGCTGTCGACACACGTCCTTTCGGGTCTGCCGCTGAACGCCTACGGGTATTCGCTGGCGTATCAGAACTGGGAGTACTACCTCGCGCCGAGAGGATCGGTTGGTAGAGGGCCAAAGGATTGGGAAACGGACCTGCAGGCACGTTACCCGATCAAGCTGTCTGGTCCACGGCGGATGGTGCTCCAGGCGGACATCTTCAACCTGTTCAATCGGCAGGCAGTCACCGTGTTGGACGAGCGGTACAACCTGATTGAGGATGGCGAATGCGCAGGCCTTGCCGGTAACCTGTGCAATGGCGACGGTGGAATCGCCACCACAGGGAACAGCTTGACACCTATTGGATCGTTGGGTGATCCGCGAGCAACGGCGACAAACCCCGATTTCTTGAAGAAGGGTGTGCAGTTTACCCAGCCGTTCAGCCTGCGCGTCGGCGTTCGGTTCGAGTTTTAGCGTTGTAAGCGGCGGCGTCGGCCGCACTGGTTCCAGGTGAGAGGGCCCCGGTATCGGGGCCCTCTTTTTTTGCACGCTATGATGAGATCATGAGCGCGGGCGAACTCCTGATATCTTTTCTTTCTTTGCGCTGGGGCCCCACCCTTCTCAGGGCGGCTGAAGGCCCTCGCGCCCGCCAGCGCTCGGTCGTTCGCTCGCGCCGCTACATCGAGACGACTATCTGCGTAGTCATCACTGGTCTGGCGATTGGCTGCCGCTCTCACGAATCACCACCGCCAACGTCATCGACGTCGCCACCGACCGCGGCTCCTCAGATTGCATCGAAGGCCCTGCCAGCCAAGCCGGTGATTTTCATCGGCCTTGACGGCGCTGATTGGTCGCTGCTCGATCAATACATGTCGCGCGGGGTGATGCCAACGCTCGCGCGACTTGTCAACGAGGGCGCCAGCGGAACGCTGAAGACGATCCACCCGCCCTTGTCTCCGTTGATCTGGACGACGATGATGACGGGCACGAGCCCGCTGGATCATCGCATCCTGGATTTCCTGCGCGTGAACCCGGTCAGTCACCAGCGCGAACCAATCACGAGCGATGAGCGGAAGGTGCCGGCTATCTGGAACATGGCAACGGCGGGCGGAAAGAAAGTCGGCGCGCTCGGATTCTGGGCGACCTATCCGGCGGAAGCGGTCAACGGCCTGATGGTGTCGGATCGGCTGTTCACGTTTCTCTTCAGCGAATCCGCGCCACCGCCGGGCATTGTTCATCCCGCATCGATGGAGTCGTGGGCGCGCGACGGCCTCAAGCACGCGCAGACGGAAGTTGGATACGACGAGATCAAGGCGATCCTGCCGTGGCTCGATCGAGCCGAGTATGACAAAGCGGTTGCCGTCACCGATCCGTATGCGCACCCGGTCAGCGCGCTTCGACGGATCCTGATCGAGACTCGCGTCTACGACGAGCTTGGACGGGACTGGTTCGCTCGTGAGCATCCTGATGTGATGCTCCTCTACGTCCAGGGGACTGACAGCATCGGACATGTCTTCGCGCCATATGCGCCGCCGCGACAGCCGTCTATTCCGCAGGCTGACTACGACCGCTACAAGGATGTCCCAGAGCGATATTTCGCGTTCATCGATCAACTGCTCGCGAAATACGTCGCGCTGGCGCAGTCTACCGGCACCACGATCGTGCTCGCCTCCGACCACGGCTTTCTCTGGGGAGAGGGGCGGCCGACGACGCTGTCGAGCGCGGCAAATACGACTGCCGCGAAGTGGCACGCGGAGAACGGCATCTATCTAATCTGGGGGCCGGGAATTCAGCCTTCCCGTGGACACAGCGGCGCCGGAAACGTCGACCAGATGTGTGCGACGCTGTTGGCCCTGGCTGGCCTGCCGCAGGCACGGCACATCGCGGGACCGGCGTTGCCCGGCGCACCCACTTCCACCGCCGCCGCGGCCGACTACCGTGCCGTCTACACGCCAGTGCCGCCGCCGACCGGAACGGCCGGCAGTGGCGCGCCTTCGGTAGACGAGGATACAGTGGCCAAGCTGCGCGCACTGGGCTACATCGGCGCGACCGAAGGCAAGGGGCGCGCGTTCGGCACGCGGACAGCGGGCTCGCTCAACAACGAAGGGCTGCTGCTCAAGCAGCAGGGCAAGCAGAAAGAGGCCATCGACGCATTCGACACCGCGATCTCCGTCGATCCCAACCTGGCGTCGGCGCTGTGGAATCTCAGCGATCTGCTCTGGGCGCGCGGCGAGTCCATCGACAAGTCGGACGCGCTGCTCGTCCGCGCGCTTGCCAGCGGGCTTCCCGAGGGCACCAAACTCCTCATCGGCCGGGCGATTGGCTACCAGCGGAACGGCCAGATCGATCGCAGCGTTGCACTGCTGAACCAGGCGGCAGCAGCCAAGCCGAACGAGCCGGAAGTCTGGCTGTTCAGGGG
>JBKPNQ010000147.1:0-20913 GCA_046732715.1 Acidobacteriota bacterium
CGGCGGCGATGGCGGCGGCGGACGGCAAGGTCCTCCTGCACTGCACCATCGCCTGGCGCGCCAGTCATCTCTGGGCCGCCTACCTCATTCGTGAGCGGAAGGTTCCGGTGGCGACGGCGCTCGAGCAGACGCGGATGATTAACCTGATGGACAACATGCGCATGGGTGACGGAGGTCAGCAGCCGCTCGAGGGGTTTCTCGGACGCGCCGTCCCGGAGATGGGGCACCCAAAATGAACGACCGTCGTGGCGGATCGCGCCGCGCGCAGCGCGAAAGTGGAGCTCACTCGCCGTCATCGCCGACCCGATTCAGCACGATCGAATGACAGCCTGTCAGTTGCAGGCCGCGCCCGTGCGATACGCCACTTCCGGTGAACGCGCTGAGTCTCTCGCTGCGCGAGCGCTGTTGATCCAGTCGCTCTCAGGCGCCTAGGCTTCGGACGAGCGTTCGGCCACTGCGCCGATCAGGCGCGCAAGATATTCCGGGTCGACGGGCTTGATAAGGTGAAAATCGAACCCGTGTTCCAATGAATGCTCCGCATCGACAGGAGAGGTCTGGCCCGTCAGTGCCAGGAGCAGCATGCCGCGGCCCTGCGGTTTCTCACGAATCCGCCTCGCAACTTGGTAACCGTCCACACCGGGAAGCGTGACGTCAATGATCCCCACGTGGGGGCGCACGACGTTCACTAAGTCGATCCCGCAGACGCCATCGGTCGTGTGGTAGACCACGTGCCCGGCGAGCTCAAGCAACGACCGCAACCTCTGGCGTGCCTCGCCGCTGTCTTCGATAAGAAGCACACGCCTGGGCTTCGCCCGACGTTCCGGCGGGAAAGACACGGCAGAAGACGTTTCTGCCAAAGGAATCTTCCTCAGTCGCACGGTGAACCTGCTGCCCTTTCCTTCTCCATCGCTCGACACGGACACCGTCCCCCCGTGCAGCTCGATCAGGCGGCGGACGAGGGCTAGGCCGATTCCGAGGCCGCCCCGCGCGCGGTCAACAATCTGGTCGGCCTGCACGTACATGTCGAAAATGAAGGGGAGCAGCGACGGCGCGATGCCGAAGCCCGAGTCCTCCACGCTGAGTACGGCGTCGAGGCCGTCGGCCCGTAGCGCCACTAGAATCCGGCCAGCGGGTGGCGTGTATTTGACCGCGTTGGTCAGGAGGTTCATCACCACCTGTTCGACGCGCACGGCGTCGCCATCGACCCATACCGGTTCGGTGCAGACATCGATCTGCCGATCCAGCCGGGCGTCGGCGGCGAATGTGGCGACCGCTGCGCGGACGATGTCGGCCAGGTTGAGCGCCTGCCTATTCAGGCGCATCTTTCCGGAGACCACGCGCTCAATGTCGAGCAGATCATCGACGAGACGTGTGATGTGGCCGACTTGCCGCGCGATCACCTGGTGCGCGTCTGTCCGACTTGCTCGGGTGTGGATCACTTTGAGCACCTGAGCGGCTACGCTGATCGCTGCCAGGGGATTGCGCAGCTCGTGGGCCACCAGGGCCAGGAATTCGTCTTTCATCCGGCTGTCGTGCTCGGCTCTTTCGCGGTCGCTGTGAGCCTCGAGGAGCTCTCTCATGTCCGTCACGATCAGGTTCCGGCGATCGCCGCGGGCCGACCTAGTCGTAGTGAGCGACAGGCTCACTTCGAAGGCACCTGACTCCGATCCGAGCAGCCGGCAGCGCCCCCTGCCGCTGCCAGCGCCCAGGAGGGTCTCGACGTCGTGCGTGTCCGAAGAGTGCACGAATCGGCCGAACTGGCTGCCTAGCACCGATTGGAGCGGCTCGCCCACGAGCGCCGCGAACCGTGCGTTGGCGTACAGGATGTCACCGGTGGTCGTCATGACCGCGGCGCCTTCCTGCATCTGTTCCACCAGGATGCGGTACGGCTCCTCGGCGCTATGCAGTGTGTAAATCTGATTGCCGCCGGCGCCCTCGACGACCAGGGCGTCGATCTCGCCATGGTGAATCGCGCGCAGCATCTCTTCGGCTTCGTTGACGCGCACATCGAGCGTCGCGCCCTGTTCGCGATTGTCGGCGGCGCCGGTGTCCATCGCCTTACTCCGCATTGTCGGACCCACGAATCAGATCGAGTCCGAGCAGCACGTGCTCGCGGTTCGACATGTCGCCGATGATCCGGCGCATCGGCAGCGGCAGCTTCTTGATCAGCGTCGGTGCGGCGATGATCTGTTCACCCTTCGCGAGGGCCGGCTGCTGGTAGATGTCGATGATCTCGAGATCGTACCGTCCGTAGAGATACTCGTCGCAGATGGCCTGCAGGTTGCTGACGGCGCGCGACGATCGCGTCGTCATTCCGGTGACATAGAGTCGGAGGATATACCGTTCGCTGCTCCGCGCGTGACCGGCCCGCTCGAACAGCGCGCGGAGGTTGCGCCGGTTCAGTGGCATGGGCACGTCACTGGCGGACGCGGAGATCCAACCCGACGAGCACGCGCTCCGTGTTCGAGAGGTCACCGATGATCTTCTTGATCGGTTCCGGTAGCCGTCGCACGAGTGTGGGCACAGCGAGGATCTGGTCGCCGCGCGCGAGCTGTGGGTTTTCCAGGAGATCGATGATCTCGATGTCATAGCGGCCCACCAGATGCTGCTCGCAAATCTCCTTCAGGTTCTTGAGGGCCAGAACCGACTTCGGCGTCTGTCCGGCAACATAGAGCCGGAGCGAGTAGGCCTGCCCTGCAGACGACGGCGTGCTCGGCAGGGTTTTAGATAGCTGCATGGCGAGCCGCTTCCGGCGAACCGGGTCCGACGTCATTTGGTGCCCGGTGCGCCGCACCGGCAGCGTCGAGCAGACTCAATCCGTGATTCGTCAGCACGAACTCGCACAGCTCGTTCGAGTGCGCCATCCCGCGAGACTTGAGCACGTACAGGCCTCGGCGGTGTCGATCGCCGACGTGATCGTTCGCCAGCACGATCCAGGTGTCCATCAGGGACGAGATCGTCGTCTCCGTCCGCTCGATGTGCCCTTGTCCAGGCATGAGGCTCGTGAGCATGGCGGTGATGTTTTCGGTCTTGAGATGATCGATCAGCCGCGTGAGCATCGACTGGACATCGGTGTAGGTCCCGACCGTCATCAAGTTGGTCACCGGATCGATGACGGTCACGGTCGGCCTGAAGTCCGCCACCGCCTGATGCATGGTCACGAGATGCGTTTCGAGCCCGTAGCGCGAGGGCCGGTCCGCATGGAACTGCAGCAGTCCACCGGCCACCCACGGCTCGAGGTCGATGCCGATGGAGCGCATGTTTCGAAGGAGCTGCTGGGGCGACTCCTCGAAGAGGAAGCACAGGCAGCGCTCGCCCCTGCGGCAGGCCGCGTCGAGAAAGTGCGCGGCCAGACTCGTCTTCCCCGTCCCCGCGGTGCCGGAGACAAGGATCGTGCTTCCGCGATAGTAGCCCTTGCCGCTGAGCATCTCGTCGAGATGCGCGACACCCGACGACACGCGCTCCAACGACGCCTCGTGCTGAAGGGCCATGGAGGAGACCGGCAACACGCTGATGCCAGCCGCATCGATGAGGAACGGATACTCGTTCGTGCCGTGGTGAGAGCCGCGGTACTTGACCACACGCAGGCGGCGCGTCGAGACCTGATCGTGGACGCGGTGGTCGAGCAGGATGACCGCATCCGAGACGTACTCCTCGAGTCCCTGCCGTGTGAGGGCACCGTCGCCGCGTTCGCCCGTGATCAGGGCGGTCACGCCCTGGTCCTTGAGCCATCGGAACAGCCGTCGCAGTTCGGACCGGAGGATGGTGTCGTTCTTCAACCCGGCAAACAGCGATTCGATCGTATCGAGGACGACCCGTTTGGCCCCCGACGTCCGAATGGCGTGATCGAGTCGGACGAACAGCCCTTCCAGGTCGTACTCGCCCGTCTCCTCAATCTCGCTGCGGTCCACGCGCACGTAGTCGACCGCGAGCTTCCTCGCCTTGACCAACTCCGGAAGGTCAAAACCGAGCGACGCCACGTCGCTGGCAATCTCCTCTTCGTTTTCCTCGAACGTCATGAGCACGCCTGGCTCGTCGAAATGGAGGGCACCGTGCACCAGAAAGGTGAGTGCCAGCAAGGTCTTGCCTGATCCGGGCCCGCCGCAGACGAGCGTCGGCCGGCCTTTGGGCAGGCCGCCGCGTGTGATCTCGTCCAGGCCGCGGATTCCAGTGAGGGTTTTCGGCAGTTCGGCAGCGTGCGGCAGGTGGGACAAGCCAGCCAGGCTCGTAGGTTTGCCCAGGCGGTAGCTCACATCGTCGAAGCTCAGGCTCAAAATGGAACCTCCGAAGCGAAACCGCTCGCGCCGACGGTTATAACTGTAAGAAGGTCGAAACGGCGGCGCGACAGAGAGCGGTTGAGTGTCCCCGCTCCGTCTGACGCGACACTGTGACACCTCATGGGTATCAAAACTGTCAAATATGAGACACCAATCAAATCCGCGCTAAACGCGCGCGTGATCGACCAGAACTTGACGGACTCCTCGTGTCGTTCGCCCATGGGATAAGATGGCCGACAACCACGGCCACACCGGCCGATCGGGCAAAGCAGGTTCCCTCACAGTGGCAAAGACACCGGCCGTCGTACCGAAGAGTCAGCGGCGGTTCGATGCGGAGGCCTATCTCGCATCGACAGGGCCAGCCCGAAAGGTGGTGAAGTACCGACGGGGCGAGGTGGGATTCGCACAAGGCGACCCAGCCGAAGACATCAGATATATCCAGAAGGGTGCGATCAAGATCTCGGTCCTCTCCCGTATCGGCAAAGAGGCGGTCGTTGCGATCTTGTCGCCGGGAGACTTTTTCGGCGAAGGCGCCCTGGCCGGTCAATCAATTCGAATCGAGACCGCGACGGCGATGACACCGAGCAGCGTACTAATCATCGAGAAAGAGGCGATGGTCCGGCTACTCCACAAAGAGCCGTTGTTTGCAGACCGTTTCCTGTCCCATATGCTGTCTCGGAACATGCGCATCGAAGCGGATCTCGTCGATCAGCTTTTCAACTCCAGCGAAAAGCGGCTTGCCCGCACGCTCCTGCTGCTGGCGCGGTACGGCCAGGCCAATCCCCACCGAACATTGCCGAAGATCTCGCAGGAGACGCTCGCGGAAATGATCGGCGCGACCCGGGCGCGCGTGAACTTCTTCATGAACAAGTTCAGGAAGCTCGGATACATCGAGTACAACGGCGGTCTCAAAATCAACAGCTCCCTCCTCTCCATCGTCCTGCGCGACTGACCGCTCCATTCATGCTGGACTCGAACTTCCGACCGCGCATTCGAGTACTTTGAACGCGATCCCGTTACGAGACGCACGCAGATCAATCAATCGTCCTTACGTCTCGAGCGGAGTCGCTGGAAAATTGTGGGAGCCGCCACCAGTCTGCATCACGTCCCTGAAGCCTCCGGCACGCCAGAGGACGGCATTGCTCATCTGCGAGATCTTCCACTGGCCGTTCGACTGCATCAGCGTCGCGTGTATGACTCCGCCTGCGATAAAAAAGTTGTCCAGCTTGTTGGCGTCGGTTTTGCTGCCTTGCCACATGTGCATGGCGACGAGATTGGCACGGACGTTCGCCGTACTGCCGTCGAGAGAAATATCGTGACCGGCGACAAAGTGTTGCGAACCTTCGAAACGGATGAAGCTTTTCGCATGGCTCGCACTGATTTCTTCGGGCCCGGTCATTGACGCGCCGTTGGGGCGCGTGACTGTTGCCTGAGGCGTGAGGATGGAGGCGAAATGCTGGGGATCAAAATTCTTCTCATCAAGCGCGCGAAAGTAGCTGTTCACGATGCTCGTGATTTCAGACTTGTTGATTAGTTCGGTTGTCTTGTCTTGATCCATCGTTAGTCCTTTTTCAGCTCGCGGAGGATCTCCTCGACTTCGCTCTTGAAGTTCGCGATCGCGATGCGCAACTTTTTTATGACTGCCGTATCGCTGGTGCCGCTCTCGCGCAGTTTGCCGAACACGAAATGCGTCAGGTCGCCCATTTCTCGCATCAGCTCGCGGTAGCGTCCGATGTCGCCCAAGCGGTGACGCAGATGTTCGCGCATATCCGAAAACGTCGCTTTGTTCGCTTTGAGCTCTTGCGCGCCGTCTTTGGTGATCGAATAAATCTTCTTGCCGCGTTCCTCTGAGCTCGTCACGCAGTCGCGATCCTCCAGCGCCTGCAGAATCGGGTACACCGATCCGGCGCTCGGGGAATAGAAGCCGTGAAACCTCTCCTCGATCGCCTTGATGACGTCGTAGCCGTGCCGCGGCCGCTCCTTGATGATTTCTAGGATGATCAGATTGAGATGGCCGCGCATAAGCCTTTCTCGGCCGAAGCCGCGGCCCCTGCCGAATCCCATTCCGAACGGAAACCCCTGGTTGTCATGTGAGTGAAGCATGATGTTTACGATATTATCCGATATATCGTTATATTACGCCCAATGATTGGGAAGTCAAGCCGCAGCTCAACGTCTCAACCGGAACTCACAGAGCGGCAGAGCCACGCTGGCCGCTAATATCTGATACACTCGCAGCTAGTCGACACGCCGCTTCTACGCTGAGCCTGAATTGCATTCGCCTCGCCCACGCTCCCTGTGGGCTGCACGAACCCCTTCTGGACCACGCAGACGAGTCGGAGAGCATGGCGCGGGATTCTCCGTGCCTCGGTCCGATAGGCGTTTTCAGTTCAGATGAACTGGGAGTTTCACATGTCATCCAAGGGCACCATCAAGCGTATCGTCTCGGAGAAAGGCTTCGGCTTCGTGGCCGACGAGTCGGGCCAGGAGTACTTCTTCCATCAGTCGGCGTGCCAGTCGTTCGACTCGCTCCGTGAGGGGCAGGCCGTGACGTTTCAGACCGGGCAGGGCCCCAAGGGTCCGCGTGCCGAGAACGTTCGCGAATCCTAAGCGCATCGGCACCATTTCGTGGGAGGGCGCCAATGGCGCCCTCTCCTCGGATCCCCGCCCCTCTCCTTCCGCCACACTTCTGTAACGCTGTCCAGCCTCGTCGCGTGCGTCGCTGAAGACGCGTTGAATCGGACGACGACGCTGACCAGCCTGGACGGCGCATCGGAGATCCGACTATCGGTTCTTCATCGATGCCGACGCGCTGAGCCATGAATTTCTGGAGATGATGCTTGATCGACTCGGCCGACTGTGACGTCAGTCGCAGGTGCGCTTTGCGACGCCGCCCTGCCGGACGCGGCGGGACAAGGGCGCGTCGGCAAATTGACCGACGCCACTCCGGCTTAGTGACGCAACGCCTGTTGGACGGCTTCGACGAGCTGGTCCGGATCGAAGGGCTTCTGGACGAGTCCGACCGCCTTCAGCGTGACGGCATGATCGGGGGCGTCGTCAGCGCCGGTGACTAACAACACAGGGATCGTGGCCAAGTGGCCGTCGGGCAGTCGCTGCTGCTCTGCGCGGAACTGCCAGCCATCCATGACGGGCATGTTGAGATCGAGGATGACGAGGTCCGGCGCATTTTGGCAGAGCGCCGCGATGCCATCTCGTCCATCGAGCGCTTTGATTACGTCGTACCCGTTGCAGGCGAGAACATCGGCCGTAAGCTCTCGCACGTCGGCGTGATCGTCTACGACGAGCACCAGCGCAGAGAGCCGGTTCGGCGGACGCAATGGGCGTCGTCGTTCATCCGGGTCGCTGCACGGCTCTGCCCAGCCTTCCGCGAGGAAGACCGCCGCGAGCTGCGTGGTGATGTCGTAGACAAGACCGGGACGAAAGTGATCAAGCGCGATGCCGTCAATCGTGCCGGTCGGCTGACCGCAAATTCGAAGGCGCATGGCCCAAGGACCTCCTGGTTGTGGCATTCAACCGGGAGGGGCAGGCGACCCTTCGCGGGCAGCCCCGGCGGGATGTCAAAGTGTCAGCGAACTGACAGTTCTGAGTGTAAGCAAACGGACAGAATGCCACAAGCTCGAGGGTAATAACTTGCCTCGGGATAGACCTTCGCGATCGATCTTCGATCCGTCGCCCGGCGTAGATGATTGCGGCCGTCGAGGTTCAAGAATTCTGGCGCTCGTCTCCGAGCAGTTTCTCCACCACCGGTATATCTCCCGGCTTGACGAGATGGACATCGAAGCCGGCGCCAATACACCGCTCCCTGATGTCCTCGCCCGCATAGCCGGTGAGAGCGATCAGGCACAGCCGTGGTCGAGGAAACCGTTCACGCAGATAACGAGCGACGTCGATCCCATTCATTCCCGGCAATGAGAGATCCACGATCGCATATTCGGGCTGGAAGGCTTCCGCCAATTCGAGGGCGCTCGGGCCGTCCCTGGCGATCGCAACCTCGTGACCCCAGCTTCGGACGAGACGCGCGACCGATTCGCCGACCTCCTTGTGATCGTCGACGATGAGCACTCTGCGGGCGGGCGGTGTTGACAATGAACGCGACCCTGCTATCGGGCTCGCGGGTTTCGGACTGTCCCGGTCGTTCGTCGCCAGCACGGGGAGCGTCACGACGAACTCGCTCCCCTTCTCGAGACCGCCGCTCGTGACCTCGATGTCACCCCGATGCAGTCCCAGGATTCGCCGCACGAGACTGAGTCCCAACCCCAATCCGCTGCTGGCGTTTGCCAACGGATTGCCTGATTTGGTGAATGGCTCGAACACCCGCTCGAGATCCTCGGCGGCGATGCCGATACCGCTGTCGCGCACGCGCAACACGACTTCGTCGTCGCGCTGTTCCACCGTGACGGTGATCTGGCCGCCCGGCTCGGTGTACTTGGCCGCATTCTCAACCAGATTCGTGATGACCTGACTCAAGCGGCCCGAATCCCCCTCGACGTATATGGGGGATGCAGGAAGCACCAGCGACAACGCGTGCCGTTGCTCCTCGATGAACGGCTGGAACGCCTCGACGGTTGCCCGTGCCAGGGCGACGAAATCGAGCCGCTCCTGCTGAATCTTGATGAAGCCCCGACCGATGCGCTCCACATCCAGAAGTTCGTTCACGAACCGCAACAGTCGCTGCACCTGCGTATCGATCACGTGAAGCAGCTCGGCCACCGTCGGATCCAGACGACTTCGCTTCAGCAGATGGATGGCATGCGTGATCGGCGTCAGCGGGTGTCGCAGCTCATGGCTCAGCATGGCGATGAATTGATCTTTTCGCGCGCCATCTGCGAGGAGACCCGCCGTCGCATTTGTGCGAGCCGTGATGTCTTCGAACGCCAGCAGCAGCAGTTCGGTGCGGTCCGGGTCGGCAGGGATCTTCCTGGCGCTCAGCGCCATCGTGCGCCAACCTTGACGAGGAAGATCGACGGTGACTTCCAGGTCCTCCAACGGCTGGGCGTCAGCGAGAAGGGCTGCCAATCTCTGCTGCAATTGGGGGATGTTCCACCGTCCGTTGTCGATGTGGTGCAGAAACCGCCCCTCAGCGTCCTCACGCCGGACGTCAAGAATTACCGAGAAGGCCGAATTGACCCGCAGAATTCGCTGTGCGCCATCGAGCACCGCCAGCGGCCCGCGTACGGTCTCGATAATGGTCTCCGCATAGGTACGCGCCTGATCAGACGCCAGCCGCATGCGGTCCAGCGCCGCATTGAGCGCACTGAGTTCCTGGTTTCGGGTCCGCAACTCCTCGATGGTGGTCGTCAGTTCCTCGTTGGTCGACTGCAGTTCCTCTTTCGAGGTCTCGAGTTCTTCATTTGTGCTCTGAAACTCCTCGTTGGCCGAGAGCACCTCCTCGTGCGCGGATTTCAGTTCCTCCTGTATGGTGCCGTGCTCTTCGATGGCGGCGCGCATATAGTCGCGCAGGCCCTCAACCTCGCGCTCCAATTGGACAAGGCGTCGATCCTTCTCAGACTCGGGCAGCGTGTTGACGGCGGCAGCCGACGAACGCGCGCTCGTCGCAGGGCGCGACCCGTCATCGAACAGGATCAGGAACGACCGCGCGCGCGCTGAACCCGCCAGCACAATGACTTCGATGCTGACGTCACGCCCATCGCCCAGGCGCAGGTCGCGGCGGGACGAGACGCCGGTCGTATCGCTCTCGAGGATCGCGGGAAGGAGCGCGACCAGCAGCTCCGGACGAACGACGCGTCGCAAGTCGAAGCTGGGCGGGCCGCCCGCCGGCTGCAGATACGGGCCCGTGTCACCGCGAAACTGCAGGATCGTGAGGGCGTGGTTGACGACGAGGGAGGCAGGCGCGAAGCGCGCGAGCAGCAGCCGGTCCGCTTCACGCGGCAGCGAGTCTCCCTCGACGCGAACCGGCGCGCCGTTCTCCTCCGGATCGAACGTCTGTGAATCCGGCACCGGTGGCCGCTCCGCTATCGCCCCCGCACCGGTGTTGGCCACACGGCGGAACACGCGAAACCGCTTGTCGACCTGCTCGAACAGGCCGGACCACTGGCCGACGTTCTCGGCGGGACCGAGAAAGAGCATGCCTTCCGCACGCAGCGCGTAGTGGAAGGTTCGCAGGATTCGACGCTGGGCAGCAGCGTCGAGGTAGATGAGGAGATTGCGGCAGCTGATGAGATTCAGCCGCGAGAATGGTGGATCGTGCGTGACGTCCTGCCGCGCGAACAGACAGAGGTCGCGAACTTCCTTCGCAATACGGTACTGGCCGTTGTCTTCGACGAAGAATCGATCGAGGCGCGCGGCCGAGACATCCTGCAGCGCACTCGCGGAGTACACGCCTGCACGCGCCTTGTGCAGTGCCGATTCACTGACGTCGGTGCCGAAGATCTGCGCCGGCGGCGCCGGCAGGCGATCGCCGAGATATTCCAGAAGGGCGATCGCCACGGAGTAGGTTTCCTCGCCGGTCGCGCAGCCGGGCACCCAGATCCGGATCACCTCTTTCCTCAACCGGCCTTCACAGATCGCGGGAAAGACGTATCGCGCCAGCGCATCGAACGAATCGGAATCCCGGAAGAACTCGGTCACGCGAATCAGGAAATCCTGGTAGAGCGCCGCCATCTCCTCGGGATCGCTGTCAAGCAGCGCCTGGTACTCGTCAACCGTCTCGATCCGCCGGAGCGCCATCCGACGCTCGAGACGCCGTGTAATCGTAGTTCGCTTGTAGTGGGCGAAGTCCACGCCGTGCGCCGAGCGCAGTCTTTCGAAAATGCGAACGAGTCGCCGGTCATCGAGTTCAACCCCGGCGTCGACTGCGCTCTTCGATCCCGATTCGCGAACCGGGTTCATTCCCGGCACCCCGCGCCCGAGACGGACGATCTCGCCCGCAATCTCGTTCGGACGCAGCACGAAATCGACACAGCCGGTGTCGATGGCGTGCCGGGGCATGCCGGCGAACCGTGCCGAGTCGGGCTGCTGCGCGAACGTGAAGCCGCCGGCGTGCTTGATTGCGCAGATGCCGAGCGATCCGTCGGAATCGCCGCCGGAGAGCACGACGCCAATCGCGCGGTCGGAATACGTGGTGGCGAGCGACTTGAAGAGGATGTCGACAGGAGACGGCCGTTCGCCGGTACTCCGCCGACGTGTCAGCTCGATACGACCATCACGTACCAGGAGGATCGCATCTGCGGGAATGACGTATACATGACCGGGACGGACGACCTCTCCCGCGGCCGCCTCCGACACAGGAATCGCTGTCTTCTTCGCGAGAATTTCCGAGAGCAGGCTCTCGTGCGACGGGTCCAGATGCTGGACCAGGATGAAGGCCATGCCCGTGGCGGCGGGAACGGCGCCGAGAAGCTCGGTTACTGCCTCGAGCCCGCCCGCTGAAGCTCCGATCCCCACCACGAAGGACGTGCTGCCGCGACCAACTTCTGGCAGCGTGATCATGCAAGGTTCAGCCTACCAGACTCGGCTGGCCGCGTCTTCGTTCAGCCTTGCTTGTCGACGTGGGGGGCCCGCTGCACTTTCCGCTCGGCGACTTCCTGCTGCGCCGTGATGGCAACCTTCGCCGATCGCTCGACACGCGGCGCGCAGCCACGCGACAACTGCCCGGCGCGAAGGCCGGACAACACCGCGAACTCGAACGCACTGATGGCGGCTGGACGTCTGATCACTTGAGCCTCTCTCCGTCGCGTTGGCGACCCTCGCCGCGGCAAGGCTTTGGTGAGGGCTCTGGCCGGAATGGCCGAAGGCTCAGAAAAGCGGGAGGCCAGTATACGTCCGCTTCCTGATATCCCCTAATCTGCTCGATTGACCGTCGCGAGTCCATTTCTGGTTATCCGATCCGACGCCATCCGATCCGAGCGTCTCGCCGCGGTCCCGCGCACGAGGATCGCCGACGCACAGCGTGCCGCCGGAGCTGTTCCGAAACGTGCTATGCTACATGAGCTTTCCTGATACCTCCCTGCCGTCCTGCGGGCAGCCTGGCTCATCAAAGCCTTCGGCCGCTCGTCCCTCGCAGGACTGGAGATTCCCATGCTTTCCTCATTTGCGCTGGCGGTGACGATCTGCGTCATCGTGGGCATCGGCCTCGTCATGCTGCTCGGCATGCGAGCGAGAACCGACGACAATATCGCGCGCGTCCTCTACGACGTGGAACATCCTGAAAAGACGCGGTAGGCGCAACCCACGATCGGGCCGTGTGCGGCGAGGTGTGGAACGAGAACCCGATTAAATGAGGCGGAACTCGCCGCGACGTTAGTAGCCTAGCGCGTTCAGCGGCGAGACCGCTGGCGCTCGACTCGTAACGCCCTCGGCCCGCTGATAGCGTCGTCGAGCAGCTCGAAGGTCACGCGAACGCCGACGGCCAGGTCCTGGAACAACGTCCCCTCGCACAAATCGCTGCGATGGAAGAACACCTTGAGATCGTTCGTCGGCCGGATGAAGCCGTGTCCTTGTCCGAGCACGAGCGCGACAATGCGGCCGGAACTCGGCGTGCCGCGTCGTTCCGCGGGACGGACGATGGCGGCTTTGCGCGCGGGCGCCGCCTTCCTGATTCCACTCGTACGATGGTCGGTCATCGATTCACCAGGCCGGCTCGGACGCGACGTCCGGTGGATGTCGTCCCGTAGCCAGGCTGCACTTCAGGAGGAGCGAGTTTGGGCGACTCGATACGCTTGAGGCCGGCGCAGTACGCGGCAAGATCCGCACACACAGCATACCACAGCTGTGGACAGCGGCCGCGACTGGGCGTGGTGCGGAGAGTCCGTCGTCAGCTGCTTCCATAAGCGCCTCACGCCGCGCGGGACTGTACGGTAGAGGTCACGTCACACGCCGAGTCGTAGGCGCTGGTTCGCGCGGCGCACGACTCCGTCTACACGCTGGGCAATTCTGGCAAGGGCCGCGCGATAAACAGACGTCGACAGGGCCGGGCAATGAGCCGCGCCCAACGATTGGCTCGAGTGACTCGAGCGCTATCGGTGGCGATGCCGGTATTCGCGTACATCTGTCGATACAGCTTCGAAATCAGCACGAAGGCGAGGCGCGACCGTAGCGTTGGCGTGCACCGGGAGCGCTCCCAGACGCGGCGGAGGCTGTAGAACCGATCCCACACCGCCTGCGTGCGCGCACGAATCTCGTCGGGTTCCATCACGGGGTGAGGCGCATACACCTTGGGTCGATCGGCCTGCGGGATCAGCCAGTGGCGAGTGACCGGAATCCCGGCCACTCTCTTCGCCTCGGCGCCGACCTTCTTCTCCCACGCCTCGAAGTCGATGGTGCCTGGATACGGCGTCAGCATGACAAACTGGGCGAACGCCAGTTCGGCGCGCTCGGCGACATCGGCGGTTGCCTCGAAGGTCGAGGGCCGATCGCTCGGCAAGCCGAAGATGAACGAACCGAGGACGAAGACGCCGCGCTCGCGGAACTTGCGGAGCCGCTGGACCAGCGCCTCGCCGACCTCGTTGAAGCCCTTGTAGACGTCTTTCAGCCCTTCGGGCGTGACCGCCTCTACACCGACCAATGCGCCTTTGATGTTCGCGCGACGCATCGCATCGAGGAACGCTTCGTCCTCTGCCGCTTCCATCGTGATCTGCGTGAAGAAGACCATGTCGTGCGGCAGCTGCGCCAGCCTGCCCATCAGCTCAAATCGCTCGGCTCGTAGCGACCGCAACTGTTCGAGCCGGGCGACGTTGCCCTGCCGTTCCGCCATCGCAAGGTCGGTCAGCGTGACCGGGTAGAAGTTGTCGTCGGCGAGCGCGATGAAGCGGAAGCCACGCCGGCGCAGCTCCACAATCTCCGCGACGACGGTGTCGACGCCGCGCTGGCGCGGCTTCTGCCCATCAGTGCGCCACACCGAACAGAACGAACAATGCTTCGGGCATCCGCGTACGGTCTGTACCGAACCCCACATGTATCGGCCTTCTGGTAGCAGATCCCAGCGCGCAGGCACGAACTGTTCGGCGTCCACGCGTCCACCCTCGTATCGTGGCAGGAGGGTGTTCTGCACGGCATGATCGATCACCACGGGCCACACCGCGTCGCCGTCACCGCGGACAACGGAGTGCGCGCCGCCAAATTCATGCGCCTCATCGGGATACAGCGTGGCGTGTATGCCGCCGAACACCACCGTCGCCCCGCGCGCTCTCACCGCAGTACCAATTTCATAGCCGCGCAGCGCATTTCCCGTGTGGATCCCAATCCCCACGATGTCGCCGGCCTGGACGGTGTCGAGATCAAGTGGCTCGAGCGTCTCATCGACGATACGTGGCCGTCCATATGCTGCTGGTGTGGCCGCGCCCAGCACGAACAACCAGCGCGGCGTGATGACGCCAACGCCGAACGACAGATGGCTCGGATTCACCAGATGAACGGTCATTGCACTCCACAGGAGACAGACGGCGCCGTCGCATTGAAAACGACGTGTGTGAAAGAGACTGCGATTGGCATCGTAACGCTCCTGCGCGGGTAGCTCATCGGCTCCCGTAAGCTCGGAGGCTGAAGCGACGTCACGATGGCGTGGCACCAGTCGCGGGCAAATGTAGTCTACAGTACATTTCTCCGCAGCCGTTTAAGCCGTCAACTCGCGAGGTCATCATGGATCCATTGGAAGCACAGGCGAAGGCGATCATTGCCGCGGCCTTGATTGTCAGAGGCGCGGTCGAGGTCCCGGCGATGCCGTCCGGCAATCAGACCGATGGAGCAGGTGTACGCTTGCGCGAGCTCACGGACTACCTCTATCGCCTGCTCACGACAGACGAGGGGCGAGAGGCGACATAAACGGCAGGGGTTCGCCGATGTCCAGCGAGACCGCTGCCGATTGGGATATACTTGTCGCTCTTGCTTTTCTGAGCCCTCGGCCACTCCGGCCCAGCCCTCACCAAAGCCTTTGCGTGAGGGGTCACATGGCTATCGACCTGCCCACCGTTGCTGCGTCACCGCAGGCGGCGGTTTCCGCGACAATACCTGGGGCATCGAGTTCCGACGAACGGTGGGCCGCATGGCAGGCCAAGGGCGCCGCGCACGAGCGTGCCGTCCGTCGGAAGATGGCTATCGCGGCACCCATACTGATCGTCGTCGCCGCAGTCGTCATCTACGCGCTAGTCGGACGCTGAGCGTCTCGAAGTGTGCGCGGAGGGCCTTATGAATTCACACGACTCGGGTAACGACGCGTATCGGTCACGTTCGGCGGCTGCCGTCACGACGCCAGCTGTGTGTCCTGTCTGTCGGTCGTCTTCGATTACCACCACCGCGAGAAACCCTGATGAGCACACCTATTGGCGGTGTGGCGGTTGCGGTGAAATCTGGAACGCCTCTCGACGCAGGACCGGGTCGAGCGGAGGCCATCGATGGCGGTGACGGCGGGTGAGCTCACACGTGAGCTCGAGGAATTGATCGCGGCGTTGGACCGCCGACTGCCGCGCGTCGAACAAGCAGGCGAGGCCGCAATCGCGCGCGATGCCGCGGCGCTGCGGGCGAGAGCCTCCAACCGCTTGGCGGAACTCGCCACCGACCCAGAGCCGGACAACGGCGATCCGACCTAGATGCCACGGACGATGGGTGGGAATTCGACGCCGACCGATTCCGATCGGCGGTTGACTCAGTGAGTCGCTGGATGAAAACGGAAGGATCGTACAGAAGCCCGGACCATCGACGATCCGGGGCTTCGAGTACCGCTCGAGGCGAGCAGGCGCTTACCAGCGCGGTTCGCGCCGCTGACGGCCGCCGCCGAATCCGTCGCCACTCGAGCGGGCCGCCATCGGCTTCGCTTCGTTCACGGTCAGGCTTCGACCACCGAGCTGATGCTGGTTAAGCTCGGTGATGGCGCGCTGTGCGCTGGCGGCGTCGTCCATCTCGACAAACGCAAACCCGCGCGGTTGGCCGGTGGCTCGATCGCGAACGATGTTGATCGTGCTCACCTGACCGGCGGCGGCGAAGAGGGCCTGCAGATCGGATTCGGTGGTTTCGTACGGCAGATTGCCGACGTACAGCTTCGTGTTCATGAACTACTCCTGCACTTTGCAATGCAACGCATCTGATGGCGGGCCCGAGCGGAATGCTTGGCGACGGAACGCAGGAGAGGCGAACGGTTCGGATCTGATGCGGAAGGTCGGTGAGCGCAGCTGTCAGAAAACTGTTCACAGGATACCACGTCTGCGCGCGTGCGTCTCATGACAGCCGATCAGCGTCGATCGCGTTCGACCGTCCCCATGGGACGCCTAGTCGTCCGGGCCTGCTCGCGAACGTGATACGCTCGCGTCCCTGCCTTCCTGAGCTGCGCTCGCAGTGCGTTGCTGCGCCCCTCCAGCCTCATCGAAGCACCTGAACGGTTCAGGGTTGCTCAGAGGAGAGGTCATGCCAGCCGCGCGACTGCGTTCGATCCGTCTGCTCCCTGACGGAACCCCGTTGCACAATCGGCTGCTCGCCGCTCTGCCACGAGACGAATACAATCGGATACTGCCCTACCTCCGAATGAGCACGGTGACCACTGGCGAGACCCTGCAGGCGCACCGCGTGCAAATCAATGACGTCTACTTCCCCAATGGTGGTGTCTTCTCCATCACCAACGAAATGCGGAACGGGCAGCTCGTGGAAGTGGCAACCGTGGGGCGCGAAGGCATGCTGGGGACCGGGGTGTTCTTCGGCGACCGCGCCGGAATTGGCCGCACCTTCCAGCAGGTCCCCAACGGGTCGTTACCGTCGATGACGGCCGCGAGGTTCGTCAAGGAAACGACGGGCCCCGGACCATTTCGCGATGTCGTCGGCGTCTACGCTCAGGCGCTCTTGCTGCAGATCATGCAAAGCACGGCTTGCAACGCGCTGCATAGCGTCACCGAGCGGTGCTGTCGCTGGCTGTTGCAGACGCGCGATCGCGTGGACGACGACACCTTCCTGCTCAAGCAGGAATTTCTCGCGGTGATGCTAGGCGTGCATCGCCCGACCGTCACGGTGGTGCTGCAGACCCTGCAACGCGAGGGGTTGATCGCGAGCCGCTATGGGCGAATCCACATTCTCGAGCGAAAGCGCCTGGAAGCCGCTTCGTGCGAATGCTACGCCGTCATTCGCGGTCATTTCGCACGACTCGGGCTGTAGCGCGGGCGCGTCACAATGGCTCGGCGCTTCCGACGTTTAGATCAGGTCGAAGTCCGGCAATGGCCAGGAGCGTTCGAAATACGCCTCAGTAGGCCGGTAGAAGCGGAAGTAGGCGAACCAGTACTTGCCGCGAACCGTCGGGATCCAGTTCTCGACGGGCAAGCGCGAGATCTTAAAAAAGCCTTCTTCGCGAACCACCAGCGGTGAGATTCACGTTCATCGACGCGGAAAAGACTCTCGTACCGAATCTCTCTGAAGCCACGTCACCTGGCACGTCGAGCAAGGTGAAGCAGTTCCTCGGTGGCGGCCACGGCGGCTTGGGTGAGCCTGCTAATCGCTCGGACTTCCTCGCGACGGTCGATTATGCGTTGACGTGCTCGAGCGGCTGTTTCTTTGGCCGCTGCGATGGACGCCTCAGCGGCCACGCAAGTCGCTCGGCTTCTCCTGCAGGCGTCGAACGTGGATGGAGGTGCAGAAATCTCGCGAGTCTTGGTCATCAGCCACCTCACGCCGGGATAGGCCCGACAGCTTTGATGAGGCGGCCGACCCTGCAATTGAGTCAGGGCCTTCAGGAAAGTGATTCCACGCTACATCACTGTCGCCCAGAAGTCACGGCCATTCCTGGCTACCTCATCACGTCACGAGGTGAACGGCCTCCCGCTCGTTGAGGTGGTGCCAAAGGTCCGATTCAGGTACCTCGGCACCGTTGCAGGATTCGTGCGGCCGCCGCGGCTCTTATGGTAACTGCTCAATCTGATCGGTGGCGCTCGCGGATAGTTCGTGAACGCTTCAGAATTTCTCGAGCAATCTGACGGAAGGCCTCTGCCCGCGCGCGCAACATGGCAGACCGTTCACGAAGAAACTGTGAATAGGCGCGGTCGTCCAACAACTCGCCGGGCGTGGGATCGTTTTTGTCGTTTTCACGATCGATCGCCATGATCGCACTCTAGGACAGATTCTCCACTGGCTACTGCTTGTCCCACGTCAGGGTCGTTGCAAGAATGCGCACTCGAGACCTCGAGCGGAAGCGTACCACAAAGCGCTGCTTGCGTAGCCTCGCGCTCTCAACCGATCACATCTGTCGTGCGTTCGGTCGCGCCGGCAGATTCGCTCGCGGCGCATGTGCAAAGCAGCACAGACAGCCAGTATGAATGCTGCCAGGCTCCAGATATGCCACACGCGCGGAGTCGTTCATGAACACTTTCGTTCCAGTTATGACTCAGTCCACTTCGTCAACGAGATCCACCACCGCGCTGCCCGAGGCCCGATCAGGCACGTCGGGACTTGTGGTGTGCCCGTCATGTCACACGAGCCATGCGTCGCTGACGCACGAGGCGCTGCGGCCAGCAGAGGGCTGGCGGTGCGTTCGATGCGGACAGCGGTGGGACCTCCGCCGGCTAGCAACGGTTTCCGCGTATGCGGCTTGGGTCGCGGAGCATGAGAGCGTTCAGGGAGACGCGGCACCGCAGCCAGGCCACGTCTGGGAAGTCGCATCGACTCGTAAAGGACCAGGTGATGGAGGCGATCGCGTTGAATTCGTGGAGGAACGGAATCAAGCTACCGCTTTCTCCCGCTGACGCTCACCGGTTGTGCTCGGTTATTCGAGGTTCACTACGTCAGATGGGACGCCCGATGTTCGGCGAGCCATTGGGTGCTCATCCACCCAAGATTGGGGCGCCTGGCAACACGCGCCTCGTGGATCAACGCGGCACTGATCGCGAGAGCTGCGACAGTGAGTAAGACGGTGACGGTGAGTAACATGGTCGTGATGCGGCCGGCACTTCGCCGCGTGACTGCCTCAATCGTCGCAGATCAGCCAGTCGTCGTCTGTGCGGTTATGCACATCTGCACCCGTTCCGGGGACCTCTCGCAATCGCATGTGTAAAGGCACCTCCCCCGCGGGACCTCCGGCAGGTTTCTAATCGCGCCCCGACGTGCCTGCTCCCATGCCTGTTTGGAGTCCGTTGGCTCGGCCTCGGACACCGTGCAATTCGGAACAGCGAGCCCTGCTGCCGAAGGTTACACTCGTCTCATGTCCTTCCAAACCACCAAGACACTGCTGTTCGTTGCCTGGTCGATTGCGGTCTTCCTTGCGGCGATTGCCATCGGAATCACGTCCATCTCGAATTGGCTGTTCGTAGCCTGCGCTGCCTTCGGGCCACCTCTGGTGGTGCGAAATTTCTGGCACGCTCCGGAACAGACAATCTCCGAAAGTATCAACGACGCTCGCCGGTAGAGATTGGCAATCACCATGACCACCATTGACGACGAACCCGATTCGCAGGCGCCACGCTTGGATCGCATGAAGAATGAGTTCCTCGTCGCGCAGCAACGGCGGCGCAATAGAAGCGGCGCGTCGCGTCGCCGCGATCCTGACGGTGACGGGCCACCGCTTGCGGGTACTGTCGCGCATGGTCAGACAGCCTTCACCACCTCGCGACCCTGACACCGTGCCGCACGTGAACCTGCAATCGCCGGTAGGGCGCGTCATCGCGACGGTCGCGGCGCGGCTCCGGAACTGCTGGCATCGAGAAGATGTGCCAACAAGCCTCCGTATCGCTCCAGCGGACAACGCGCGGCCGCCCGTTCCTGCCGCGTACATGCCCTTGTATACGTACCTCGATCGCCGCTACGCCGGCACGGTAGTCCTGACGTTCGAACAAATCGAGGCCTTGCTCGGATTCGCGCCGCCGCCACCAGCGTTCGCAGATGCGGAGTGGTGGACGGGCGCCAGTGAGGAAAGCGATCGCCATTCGGCGGCATGGACCGCCGCGCGTCGCAGCGCAGCCCCGCAACTGAGTGCGCGAATCGTGGCGTTTGAGCGCCTTTCGTGATGACCGTCCTTCCGTACACGCCGCCGTAGAATCCGCTCATCGGTCAGGCCAGTTCGTCAACCGGAATACATAGACCGAGAACTACGCCAACGTGTGCGTGCCGAAGACATTGCAGATCGGCACGTCGGCAGCATCGCGCCCCCGGGCGAGCACGTGACCAATTCGCGGCTGACTGTTGCGGGCGTCCGAGAGGCTCACGTTGCGCGAGCCGTTCCTCGCCTGGTCGTGTGCAATGCGGCACATACAGGAGCGGACCAGCGTGTCAAGCTTGTGGCTCAGGAAACATCAGGAATCGGCATGAACATTGGGCCTCATCTCGACATCGCGAGCAGCCTCGACGCGGTCGTACCTGTCAACCACTCGCTGATCGAATGGCTGGACGGCACACCGTGACGTTCGCCGCGAACCAGCCCTTGGCAGCAACCGTCACGAAGCCACCCTTCGCGACAGCGGTCGACCACGCGCGCCCGCTCATCGTTGATGGCTTGCTCTCGCGCGCCGCTTCGGCCATCGGCGACGTGCTGGTGTCGGCGGCCATCGTGGTCTGCGTCCCATTCGTGATCCTGGCTGTCGGAACACCGATCGCGCTGTGCCTGCGATTCCTGCTGTGGATCGCCGGGATGCTCTGACGCATGGGAATGTTGCCGGTCCATGACGATACGCGCTGCCACGCTGGGGCGCCCTTTAGC
>JBKPNQ010000148.1:0-36426 GCA_046732715.1 Acidobacteriota bacterium
TCCACACGCCGCGGTCGCCGCCAACAATCTCGCCTGGATATATGCGGAGGCGGGGCGCCTCGACGAAGCGTTGAAGTTCGCCGCGGTCGCGCAGGAGCGACTGAAGCGCCCGGAGTCGGACGACACACTGGGTTGGGTTTATTACAAGAAGGGCCTGCTTCAGCATGCCATCACGTTCTTCGAGCGTGCAGCGACCAAGGCGCCTCGGAATCCCGTTTACCAGTACCACCTGGGTCTCGCGCATTTGAAGGAAGGAAACGAGGAGGAGGGACGCGCTGCCCTGAAGCGCGCCTTGGCGATCAGGGCGGACTTCAACGGCGCGGACGAAGCGCGGAAGGCACTGGCCGAAGGCGTTGAAAAAAGCGACACCGAGAATCGCTAGCGCGGAAGGCGCTATTCTCCTCTGAACTGGAGCGCCTCGCCCACGTGCTCGGCGTGGATTCCGTCGGAGCCCTCCAGATCGGCGATGGTTCGCGCGACCCGAAGAACGCGATCGTGACCGCGCGCCGTCAATGCCAACTGCGTCAACGCACGATCGAACAGTCGCCGAGCGCGGCTCTCGAGCCGTGTCCGGCTTCGCAGGGCGCGTCCGTGAAGTCGCGCATTCAAGGCGCCATCTCGCGCCATCTGTCGCGCGCGCGCAGCCTCGACGCGGCCACGAATGCTCGCTGACGATTCGCTGCTCTCCGCCAGCACCAGTTCGCGCGCCGGTAATGCCGCCACCGCAACCGTCAAATCCATCCGATCGCGAAGCGGACCCGAGAGCCGCGAGCCGTAGCGCGTGATTTGTTGGGGCGTGCACCGGCAGGGTCTGGACTCGTCGCCGTGGAATCCGCACGGGCAGGGATTCATGGCGCCGATCAGCATGAAACGGGCAGGGAACGACACCGTCCGCAGGGCCCGTGCGATTCGCACGCAGCCTTCCTCCAGCGGCTGGCGCAACACTTCCAGCACGCTGCGGTTGAATTCCGCCATCTCGTCGAGAAACAGCACGCCCTGGTGGGCGAGGCTGATTTCCCCGGGACGCGGATTCTGTCCTCCGCCGACGAGCGCCACATCCGAAATCGTGTGATGCGGCGCGCGAAACGGTCGTTCGGTCATGAGGCCGTGGCCGGCACCAAGCAGCCCCGCAACCGAATGGATCGACGTGACCTCCAGCGCCTCGTCGAACACCAGCGCCGGCAGGATACCGGCCACCCGTCTCGCCATCATTGTCTTGCCTGAACCCGGCGGACCGACCATCAGCGTGTTGTGGCCGCCGGCCGCCGCTATCTCCAGGGCCCGCCGCGCGAGCGCCTGACCATGCACATCGGCGAAGTCGCCCTCAAGTCGCGGCGGCGTGGGCGGTGACGGAGCCAACTCCGCGTCAGCGCGGGAACGAAATCCCGCCGGGTCATTGAGCGCCGAGACCGCTTCGTGAAGCGACCGCACTGCGAATAGTTCGAGTCCCTGGACGACCGAGGCCTCGGCCCGGTTGGGCCTCGGAAGCAGCAACCCGCTGAATCGCTCGCGCCGCGCCGCCGCCGCTATCGGCAGGACGCCTCGTGCCGAATGGATGCCGCCGTCGAGCGACAGCTCTCCAAGCAGCAGCACATCATCCACATCGCGACGCGTCAGGACGCCGCTGGCCGCAAGCACGGCGATCGCGATGGGAAGATCGAACGACGATCCCGCCTTGCGGATGTCGGCCGGCGCCAGGTTGACCGTGACGCGGTGTTCGGGAAAGTCAAATCCTGAATTCCGGATTGCGCTGCGGATGCGATCCCGGCTCTCTCGCACCGACGCGTCCGGAAGCCCGACCATCGTGATGCCGGGCAGGCCGAACGATACGTCGACTTCGACGCTGACAGTACAGGCTTCGATCCCGTAGACCGCTGCGGTGCGGACACACGCGAGCATCCAGCGTCACGATGCAAACGTGAGGACTTGTCGATTTGTTGGCGATTCGCGTCGGGACAGGAGATGAGGTCGCAGATTCTGCGACCTCGGTTCGAGACTGGGATCGCCAACTCAGACACTCGTAGCGCGGGGCTTTTGCCCCGCAACTCCGACTGTAGCGCGCTGCTAAAGCAGCGCGCTCCTGGCGTGAGTTGTCAGCGGACGATTTTTAAACGAGTGCCGATCGCGAGCGCGTTGCTATTGAGCTTGTTCCAGCTCTTGATCTTTGCGACCGTCGTGTCGAACAGCTCGGCGATGGAGAAGAGCGTGTCGCCGCGCTTGACGCGATAGACGATCGCGCTCTGCGTATGCGCCGGTGCGTCGGGGATCGTCGCCCTGCCAGTGACGGGCCGCGAGGCGAGTTCTGCGGGTGCCGGCCGCTCGGTGCGCGACGCGAGCAGCGTCGCCGGCGCTCGGGGGATGATCAATTCCTGTCCACCACGGACCCGAGCTTTGGTCGAGAGGCCGTTGGCCTCCGCGAGATCGGTTCGGCTGACGCCAAGTTTCCGCGCGATCGTCGTCAGCGTTTCACCACTCTTAACCGTGTGCCACTTCAGCGCGTTGAGGTCGGCCGGAGTCGCGTCCGCCAGGCGCGACTGGAACTTGTCGCCGGTACCCACCGGCACCTTCAGCTCGAACGTCGGATACTTGACCGGCGTCGTCCAGCGTCGCAGCTGGGGGTTCAACGACTGAATCTCGTCAATCGAAGATCCCGTCCACTCCGCGACGCGGCGGAGATCGATGGCGCGCGGCACCGTCACCTTGTCGTAGCCGACCGGGTCCTGCGTGACGATCTCGAATCCGTATTGAAGCGGATTCTTGGCGACGATGATCGCCGCGAGGATGAGCGGCACGTATTCGCGGGTTTCACGAGGAAGATATCGCGACGACTGCGCGAGTTCCCAGAAATCGTCTTTCCCGGCGCGCTTCATCGCGCGCTGCACGCGACCGGGACCGCCGTTGTACGCGGCCAGAACGAGATTCCAGTCGCCGTCAAACAGCTTGTTGAGGCTCTTCAGGTACTTCGCTGCGGCGAGCGTCGCTTTCTCCGGATCCGACCGTTCGTCAATATACCAGTCGTGGTGCAGGCCGTTCTCGAGCGCCGTCGCCTTCATGAACTGCCATGGGCCCTTGGCCTTCGCCTTCGAGACGGCGTTCGGTTTGAAACCACTCTCGATAATTGGAATGTAGGCGAGGTCCAGCGGAAGTCCTTCGGCCCGGAATACGTCCTGGATCATCGGCAGATACTGGGTGCCGCGGGTCAGCCCATCCTGAATGAACTCGTGAAGGCGGCCCTGGAACAGCTCGACGTAGGCCAGCACGCGGGAGTTCTGCGCGATCGGGATGTCGTGTTCGGTCTCGGCAAGATCTTCCTTGACCGTCGCGGTCGTGTGTGGCGCCGCGTCGGGCTTCGGAAACGTCGCGATCGTCAGCAGCTCGTCAATCGACGCCGGCTCTTCCTTCTTCTCGGCGAACCCGTCTCCCTGTCGAAGCGCGGTGACCTCGTACGCGTTGATTCGGTCCACCAGTCGATCGAAATGCGCCCGAAGACGAGCATCGGTGCGGGCTCCGTACGGCGACTCGAGAAGGATGTCCACCGCGCGGTCGAATTCCGCCTTCGCGCTTTCAAGATGACCGACGCGCAATTCGCGTTCGCCGCTTTCGAAGTGGCTCTGGGACGATGTGATCAGGGCGGCGATTGGATCAGGCGGAGGAGGAGGGACCACGACGGCCGGGACGGGAGGCTTCGCCGGCTGCTGTGCCGGCGCCGTCTGCGCCTTCGGCTTGGGATTCGAACTGCACGCGGTTGCGACAAAAACTACGACGGCCGCTACAGGCCACCATGCACGCGTCGTCATGCTAGGCGCTCCCCTTCAGAGGACTTCCGGACTTGCGCTGACCCGAAACTGCAAGCCGGGGGCCCTCTAGAGGTCGCCCCCAGCGCCACCATGCCGGTGGGTCTGGTTTCTGTCCGTCACCGAGCCGCCGCGGCGCGGCAGCCTTTCTCGCGACCCTGCCACTCGGCGCGGCAGGCGGTTCGCGGTTTAAGACGGCAGGCTCTAATGGCTCGCCGATGAGATCCGACAGTCGACTGTCGCCGATGCGACTCGCACGTTTTTGCGAGAACCGGGCAAAAACAGTAAGCCGCGGAGCCTGACAAATTGCTGGGGCAAGAAGAATAGCATCCACCTCAGCCCAAGGTCAACCCTAAGTCTAACCTACGCAACAATAACCAGCCAAAATTGTGATCAGCGCGGCCAACTCGCCTGAGTAAAGACATGCTGCGATTCACCGAGGTCTCTGGCAGCGGGAGTGATAATCGTGTGATCGCCAATCACAATTTTGCGTCCCTGCCGGATCGCCTGCCGGACGTCGTCTTCGCATACGAAGTCCGTCGGTTTTTGCACCGCTGCCGGGGGAACGAGGGGCGAGGCTGGCTTCGCCGATGCGACCGGTTCGTTCGAGGGTGATGACGGCCCCGACACCGCTGGCGTCCCGCCGGAGGGTCCCGGAGCGGTGTAGCCCCGGGACGCGAGGAACTCGTCAATCCGCCGGGCGAGCGGCGCCGCCGCAATCCCTCCCGGCTCCTTGGGCAGCTGAGGCCCTTTCGGCAGGGCGGCCGATGGCGTCGCGGTCTCCCGGCGCACCGGAGCTGGGGAAATTTCGTATGCCAGCCGCTTGATATTGAGGAGGTGCTGGGGGGAGATGTTGTCGGAGGTGATATTCCCGCCATAGCCTCCGCACCCGAGGGTCATCGATGGATCGAGACCGGTCGTCAGCCCGATCGAGCCCAGGGTCGTGGGGGTATTCACGACGATCCGGAATGCGGGTTTCTTCAGCCCGAATTGCAGGATCACGTCGTCATTCCTCGAGTGAATCGACATCGTGTGCCCCATCCCGCCGTATCGCAGAATCTCCTTGCACCGCTCGCACCCGTCGCGCCAGTCGTTGACGACATAGAAGGACAGGACGGGGCAGAGCTTTTCGATCGAGAGTGGATAGTCTCGACCGACGCCTGCGAGTTCCGCGATCAGCACGCGCGTCGATGGTGGGACGGCTATGCCGGCCTGCTGCGCGATGAACGTGGCGGGGCGGCCGACCAGCTTGGGATTGGGGAGCCGCTGCGCGGTGACCAGCACGCGGCCGACGGCCTCGATTTCCGCCGGGGACATGAAGTGCGCGCCGTTGGCGGTGAAGTGCTGCTTGACCTCCTGAACGAGCGGCGCGTCGCAGACCACCGAGTTTTCCGACGAGCAGAGCAGTCCGTTATCGAACGTCTTTCCAGTGATGATGTCCTTCACTGCCTTGGCCACATCGGCCGACGCTTCGATGTAGGCGGGCGCGTTTCCTGGCCCGACGCCATACGCCGGTTTGCCCGCGCTGTACGCGGCGCGAACCAGCCCCATCCCGCCGGTGGCCAGGATGACCGCGGTTTCGCGCGCCTTCATCAGCTCCTGCGTTCCCTCGAGCGTGACGGTCGTCATCCAGTTGATAGATCCGTCCGGCGCCCCTGCGCCTCTCGCCGCCTCGTTCATGATCTCGGCGACGCGGGTGATGCAGCGCGCCGCCGAAGGGTGCGGGCTGATGACGATCGGACAGCGTGCCTTCAGCGAGATGAGGATCTTGTAGATCGCGGTCGACGTGGGATTGGTTGAGGGAACAATCGCGGCGACGACGCCGAACGGCTCGGCGATCTCTATGACCTTCTTGTCCTCGATTCGGCGGATGACGCCGACCGTCTTCATCGGCCGGATGAAGTTGTAGACCTTCTGCGACGAGAACAGGTTCTTCTGGACTTTGTCTTCAACGACGCCGTAACCGGTTTCCTCGTGAGCGAGCCTGGCGAGCGCTTCGGCATGCGGCGTGACTGCGGCAGCCATCGCATCGACGATGGCGTCGATCTGCGGCTGCGACAGTTCGGCGAGCGCCGGCGCTGCCGCCTTTGCGCGCCGTGCCAGCGAGCGAGCTTCGCTGATCGAGGTGAGATCGCGATCGGTCTGTGCCGTGGGCTGAGCCATGCGGGACCGATGGGGTCGTTACGCCTTGACGTCCTTGAGTTTCGGCAGGATCTTTTCCACTTCCGCGTGGGGCCTCGGGATCACGTGGACTGAAATCAATTCGCCGACTCGTCGTGCCGCCGCCGCGCCGGCGTCGGTGGCGGCCTTGACCGCGCCGACGTCCCCCCGCACGAGCACCGTCACGTATCCAGCGCCGATGTACTCCTTGCCAACCAGGACAACGTTGGCCGCCTTCACCATTGCGTCGGCCGCTTCAATCGAGCCGATAAGTCCCCGTGTTTCCACCATTCCCAACGCTTCGAGCATCATTCTCCTCGTGAACGAGCTGAACGTAACATATTGCAGTTGCTCGGACAACTAAGTTAGCATTCGCCTTCTGTGGTTTCCGGGCCAGTCAGCACCTGTCATCCTCGTTGATCGTTTGCCGAAGACATCCATGCTCAGACGTGTTTCCGTGCCCGCGTGCGTCGGGCTCGCCGCGCTCCTCGCTGCGTCAAGTTCCTGCAGCCGAAAGTCAGACAACGAACCGCCGGTCGCGACCCCGTCGCTGACGCTCAGTCGCGACAAGGTACCGATCGGCAGCCCGGTCAAGCTGACGTACAAGTTCGTGGTCGCGCCGGACGCGAAGTTCAACACGGACTACTGGGTCTTCGTTCACGTGCTGGATCCAACGGGCGAGCTGCTGTGGACCGAAGATCATCTCCCCTCACCGCCGACGTCGTCCTGGAAGCCCGGTCAGACGGTGGAGTACACGCGAACGGTGTTTGTCCCGAACTATCCGTACATCGGGGAGGCGTCCGTGCGCCTGGGCCTCTACGACCGCGCCACGACAAATCGCCTGACTCTGAACGCCCAGCAGGTTGGCCGGAAGGAATACCTGGTTACGAAGTTCCAGCTTCAGCCGCAGTCCGAAAACATCTTCCTTATCTATAAGGATGGCTGGCAGGCGGCGGAGGTCGCGGCCGACAATGCCGCATCGGAGTGGCAGTGGACGAAGAAGACCGCGACCATTTCGTTCAAGAACCCCAAGAAGGATTCGACCTTCTACCTGGAGTTCGACGCGCGGACCGACCTGTTCAAGCCGCCGCAGCAGGTGACGATCAAGCTTGGTCCCGAGACCATCGCCACGTTTGCGGCTGACAATCGCGAGCGGAAGCTGGTGACGTTTCCGATAACCGCGGCGCAATTCGGGACCGGAGACATGTCGGAGATCGTCATCGACCTCGATCGCACCTTCTCTCCGGGTAACGGGGATATCCGGGACTTGGGCATCCGGGTGTTCCACGCCTTCATCGAACCGAAATAGCCTCGGTATCGGGCTGCTGGCTATCGGCTGCCGTCTACTGGTTCTCCCGCCGCCAGTGGACAGCCGCGAAGAGCCAGGAGCCGACAGCCTAACGTCTGGCGCACTCTCGGACCGATACAATTCGGGAGACCGTACGGGAGCTTCGAAACCCGAACTGTATAGAATCTGGACAGTTTCCAGCAGCCAATGGTAGGATGGTCACTTCGCATGAGACTTAAGCCCCAGCATCTCTTGCCAATGGCGCTATTTACGCTGCTGGCGATGGCGGTTCCTGCCTCAGCGGAGATCGTGTTCCTGAGTTCGGGTCGTACCCTTTCGGTAAAGTCCCACCGGGTCGACGGCGACCGCATCGTCTTGACGCTTCGGAGCGGCGGTGAGGTCATCTGCGACAAGAACATCGTCGAAAAAGTCGAGCCGGACGAAGTCCCATATCTCGATCCGGACGCGCCAAAGCCGACCGAAGCGGAGGCCTCTGCCGCTCAGGCCCAGCCGGATGATTCACTCCTCGATGGGACGCCGTACGGCGAGATTATCGCGTCGGTGTCCGAGGCTCAGGGGGTCAACCCAATGCTGGTTCGGGCGTTGATCCAGGTCGAGTCGAAGTTTCGCCCCACCGCTCGCTCGCGGAAGGGCGCAATGGGCCTGATGCAGCTGATGCCTTCCACTGCCCGGGAATACAACGTTCGAAACCCCTTCGAGCCGAAGGCCAATATCGAGGCGGGCATCAAGCACTTGAAAGCACTGATTGAGCGATTTGGGTCGTCGCTGGAGCTCGGGCTTGCCGCCTACAACGCAGGTCCAGGAGCGGTGGAGAAGTTCAACGGCGTGCCGCCGTACCGCGAGACCCGCGATTACGTGTCGAGAATCCTTTCTCTCGCTGGACTCAAATAGGGCTTCGCACGTCCCCGCGCCCGGGCGGCAGGGCTGTCGCCATTTCTTCCATCCGGCCACCCATTTTCGCTGTCTAATTCGGGGGGCGATCCCGGAGCGCGACCGCTCGGGTGATATATAATTCGCCGATAGATCGGCCGATAATGCCCGCACAGACAAGATCTTGCGCCGACTAGACGGCCTCACCCAACTAAGAACATGGAGTTTCGTTGCAGGCTAGGGACCCCAGGCGGGGAAATCGTCGAAGGGGTCTACGTCGCGGAAAGCGAAGCGCGCCTCCGGCGTGAATTCGAGGAGAAAGGCCTGTACGTCCTCGCCATTCAGCGCGCTGGGCGGGCGGCCCTGGGATCGTTCAAGCTTCCGCAGCGGAACCGGATCTCGACGCGGGAATTCCTGGTTTACAACCAGGAACTGGCGACTCTGCTGAAAGCGGGGATGCCGCTCGTGCAGTCGCTGGATATCTTGCGACAGCGCGTTAGCAACCCGCTTCTCAAGGGCGTCCTGGACGACGTGTTCGACCGCGTGAGGGCGGGGAGCTCGCTTTCGGAAGCATTTGAGGCGCAGGGGCACCTGTTTCCCGGCGTCTATACGGCGTCGCTGCTCGCAGGGGAGAAGAGCGGCAGCCTGGAGCAGGTCATCCGCCGGTACGTCGCCTACGTGAAGATCGTCTCAAGCGTGAAGCGGAAGACCATTTCGGCCCTGGTGTACCCCTGTATCCTGCTCGCGCTGTCCTGTGTCGTTGTCGGAATCATCGTGTTGCGGGTGGTCCCTGAATTCGGTGCGTTTTACAAGCAGTTCGATCGAGAACTGCCGCTGTCGACGCGGGTCATCGTCTCGTTTTCGAATTTTGCGGTCGCGTACTTCTTCGTGGTCGTACTCGCAATCGCGGCGATCGTATTTGGTTTTGTGGCCTGGCTGAAGCGTCCCGGGAATCGTCGTCGCCTCGACAAGTGGATTCTCGGCGTCCCGACAGTCGGCCCAATCGCCCAGAAGTTTGCGACCTCGCAGGCCACGCGAACGCTGGCGACGCTTCTCGGCGGCGGTATTCCTCTCGTCAACGCCATCGACGTGTCCGCCCGCTCGATCAGCAATCAGTATCTCGCGAGCGAGCTGACGAAGGCGGCGCAGCAGGTTCGTGAAGGTCGCGCGCTTGCCTCGGCGATGATGCAGAGCGGAGCGTTCCCGGACGTGGCGATCAAGATGGTCGAGGTTGGCGAATCGACCGGCGCGCTGCAGGAGATGCTGAATAGTTTGTCGGAGTTCTACGACGAAGAAATTGAAACGAGCCTGACGCGATTCATCACGATCGTGGAGCCGGCGCTTCTCGTGATCATGGGGATCGTCATTGCCGCGCTGCTGCTGTCGCTGTACATGCCGCTCTTCAATTTGTCGTCGATGATTAGTTGATAGAAGTTCCCAGTCAGTTTCCAGTGCACTGGAAACTGACTGGGAACTGGGAACTGGGAACTGACTTTTGGACACACATCCAACATCGAGCGACGGCGACCTCTACGTCGGCCATGTCGAGCCGACCGACGCCGACCATGCGGCGGAGGTCGCCCAGGCGAAGCGACTCGCTGAGCGGTATCGCCTGGAGTTTGTCGATTTGTCGCAATTCAGCATCGATCACGAACTCTTCCGCGCGATTCCTGCCGACCTGATGCTGCGTTACGGGTTCGTCCCGTATCACCGCGAAGGTAACGCCCTGGTGATCGTCGTATCGGATCCGACCGATCTGCCGATGATCGACGAACTCGGGGTGCTGCTGGCGACGCCGATCAAAGTTACGGTCGGCACGCCGTCGGCCATTCAGTCGATACTCAAGAAGAGCGAAAGCTCGCAGCGCGTCCTTGAAGACGCGACCGAGAGCTTCCAGCTGCAGATTCTGCGGGAGGACGAGTCCGGCGACGAAGCGCTGACGGTCGAGAAGCTGACCACCGATGCGAGCCCGGTCATTCGGCTCGTCGATACGACCATCTACAGCGCGATCCAGCGACGGGCGAGCGACATCCACATCGAGACGCAGGACGACGCGGTGCATGTGAAGTATCGGATCGACGGCGTATTGCAGCCGGCCATGCGGCCGATCGACAAGCGCTTTCACAGCACCATCATCTCGCGCGTCAAGGTCATGGCGGAACTGGACATCGCCGAGAAGCGCGTGCCGCAGGACGGACGGTTCAAGCTGCGCATGCCCGGCAAGACGATCGACTTCCGCGTCTCGATCATGCCGAGCGTGCACGGTGAAGACGCGGTCATTCGTATTCTTGACAAGGAGTCGATCAGCGAGCAGTTCCACGAGCTGCGGCTCGACATCCTCGGATTTCCCGAGGACGAGCTGCGCCGTTTCCGCAAGTACATCGCCGAGCCGTACGGCATGGTCCTGGTCACCGGCCCGACCGGCAGCGGCAAGACGACGACGCTCTATGCGGCGCTCTCGGAGATTAAGTCCATCGAGGACAAGATCATCACCATCGAGGACCCGGTCGAGTATCAACTCCGCGGCATCACGCAGATTCCGATCAACGAAAAGAAAGGATTGACGTTTGCCCGCGGCCTGCGGTCGATCCTGCGGCACGACCCGGACAAGATCATGGTCGGTGAAATCCGAGATGCCGAGACCGCGCAGATCGCCATCAATTCGGCGCTGACCGGCCACCTCGTGTTCACGACGGTGCACGCGAACAACGTACTCGACGTGCTCGGACGATTTCTGAACATGGGCGTCGAGGCGTACCAATTCGTGTCGGCGTTGAATTGCGTGCTCGCCCAGCGACTGGTGCGCAACATCTGCATCCACTGCAAGCGTCCACAGAGGATCACGCGGGCGATGCTGGAAGAGTCCGCGCTCGATCCAGCACTCGAGCACAGCGGACTGTTTTTCGAGGGCGCCGGGTGCATCGAATGCGGCGGCACCGGCTACCGCGGGCGCACGGCCATCTGCGAGCTGCTCGATCTGACCGACAGCATCCGCGAACTGATTCTCGGCCGCCGCCCGACTTCAGAAATCAAGAAAGCCGCGCGCGACGAGGGCATGCGCTTCCTGCGCGAGTCCGCCGTTGAGCAGGTGCTCAAGGGGGTCACGACACTTCGCGAAATCAACAAGGTGACGTTCGTCGAATGAGTGCTGCGCTGCCTCGCTGGCTCTCGAATCGACCGCCGGCCGCGGCGGTCGAGATCAATCCGCGGCGGGTCACGGCAGCCGTGATCTCGCAGCAGGGGGGCACGCGTGTGCTTTCCAGCTATGCCGGAGAGCCGCTACCGGCTGGCGCGGTCGATGCGAGCCTGAACGCCTTCAACGTGCACGACGCCGCGGCGCTCACGGCGGCAATCCGGAGCGTGCTCGATCGCCTCTCGTCGCGGCCCCGACGCATTGCGCTCGTGCTGCCGGACACGGTCGGCAAGGTATCGCTCGTGCGCTTCGAGAAGGTTCCGGCAAGGGTCGAGGACCTCGATCAGTTGATCCGCTGGCAGGTGCGGAAGGCGGCGCCGTTCAAGATCGAGGACGCGCAGGTGTCATGGGTGCCCGGGATCGTCCCGCCCGAGGGCGGGGGAGAGTTCATCGTGACCGTGGCCCGGCGCGACATCATCGAGAGCTACGAGCGGGCGTGTGAGGCTGCCGGTGTCTACCCGGGTATCGTCGATTTAGCGACGATCAATCTGATTAACGCGGTCCTGGCCATCGATGCGCGCGCGGTCCCGCCCGCCGACTGGCTGCTCGTCCATATTGCTGCCGATTACAGCACGATGGCGGTGGTCCGCGGGACGAGCGTGATTTCCTTCCGGACGCGTGCGTCGGAAAAAGACGACGACCTGGCGGATCTCGTGCACCAGACGGCGATGTATCACGAGGACCGGCTGGGTGGAGGAGGATTCTCCCGCGTCGTGCTGGCCGGCGCGTCGCTGCGCGGAGCCGAGGTCGTCGATCGGCTGCGGCACGACCTCGCGAGTCGCCTGGGCACGCGCGTCGATCCGCTCGATTTCCGTGGTGCCGTCGCCATGCGCGACCGCATCGCGGTCGCGCCCGAGCTTCTCGACAGCCTGGCGCCAGCCATTGGCCTCATCCTGCGGGAGCAGGTCGCCTGATGCTCAAGACCAATCTTGCGACCCGGCCGTTCTACAACGAACGCCCGATTCACCTGCTGCTCGTCATGGCGGCCGCGATCGCACTGGTGGTGACGCTGTTAAACGTCAGCCGGATCGTGACGCTGTCGCGTCATAGTACGGAGCTGTCCGCCGGCACCAGCGCGGCACGTACCGAAGCGGTCCGACTGAGCTCCGAGGCGACGCGGATTCGAAGGACGATCAACAAAGACGAGCTGGCGCTGATCGTGGGTGCCGCTGAAGAAGCAAACGCGCTGATCGACCAGCGCACGTTTTCGTGGACAGAGTTCTTCAATCAGATCGAGGCCACCATTCCGCCAGACGTCATGCTGACCTCGGTTCGTCCGTCGTTCAAGGATGGCGTGACCAGCGTGTCGATGATCGTGCTCGCCAAGAAGCCGGCGGACGTGGATGAGTTCGTCGAGAAACTGGAGGCGACCGGCGCCTTCGAGAACGTCCTCGCAGCGAATTCCGAGCTGACCGACGACGGACTCCAGCGCGCCACGATCCACAGCGAGTACGTGGGGAATCCAGTGGAACCAGAGACGTCGCCGGCCGGGGCGACGTCTGAGGCGCCTGCCGCGAAGCCCGCGGGTGAAAAGGAGAGCGGTCCTGGTCCGGCGCCACCGACTGCGCCGGCGCGCGGCGAGAAAACGCCGCCGGTGACGCCAACACCGAAGCCAGGGCAGCCGCCGCGCGGCGGAGGACGTCAGTAATGGATGCGCGGCGTGTGCTCGCCGAAAAGCGCCGGCTGATTCTGCCGATCGCGATCGTGTTTCTCGTGAACATCGCCCTGTTCGCGATCGTGGTTTACCCGCTCTCGAAAAAGGTCGCCGGCGGAGAACAGGAATCGAACTCGGCGACAACGACCCTCAACGTGGCGAAGCGCGATTATCAGGGGGCGCAGGCAACGGTCAAGGGCAAGGGACAGGCGGATCAGGAGCTGCAAAAGTTCTACCACGACGTTTTGCCGCCCGACATGAGCGCAGCCCGGCGGATCACGTTCCTGAGGATTCAGCAACTGGCGCAGCAGTGCAGTCTTCGAGTCGAACGCACGAACTCCGAAGCCAAGCCCGAACGCGAGAGTCAACTGGTGAAGTTCACGTATCGCGCGGCGCTCTCCGGCGAGTATCGAAACATCCGCCGCTTCATCCACGAGCTGGAAACGGCCCCGGAGTTTCTCGTGCTCGAGAACGTCGAGCTCACCCAGAGCGAAGTTGAGAACCGTGGGCTGAACGTCAACGTGGATATCGCGACCTATTACCGGTCGGCAGCGAATGGCAACTGATACATCCACGCCACCGTCCGGAAGGCCGCGTCCATGGCTGCTCGTCGGCCTCGGCGCCTCGGTTGTGCTTGCCTTGCTGACGACGTTTATGACAGGAAAGTCAGCTACGCCGGTTGCGCATCCGTCTAATCCGCGGACGGCAGCCAGGGCGAAGAATGTCGACAACGTTCAGCCCGGCGATCTAGTTGTACACCTCGAAGCGTTGAAAGGGCAGAAGCCGGCGGCAGAATCGAACGATCGGAACCCCTTCAGGTTCTACGTGAAGCCGCCACCACCGCCACCGCCGCCGCGGGAGGGTGGCCCCGGCGGTGGCCCGACAACGACGGTCACGACGACGATCCCGGGTCCGCCTCCACCACCGCCCATCACCCTGAAATACATCGGGTTGCTGGAAGGTGTCCCGGGCCTCGGGAACGTGGCAGTATTCAGCGATTGCCGCACGACGATGCGTGCGCGCGAAGGGGAGATAATTGCGGGGCAGTATCGCCTCGTTCGCATCGGGAAGGAATCCGTGGTCCTGGAGTACGCGGACGGCCGCGGCACCCCGACGACGATCCGTCAGTCGGGCCAGGAGTGTGTCGGCAAGTAGCACGGCCCGATTGGACGGGCGTTGACATGGAGTGCCGGTGTTGAAGCACAGGCTTGCAGCTCTGATCGTTCTCGCGATGGTCGCGTCGGGGTGTGCCGCGGGGCGTGCCTATCGGAAGGGTCAGGAGGCTTCCCGCGTCGGCGACTGGGACTCGGCCGTCACGCACTACACGCAGGCCGTCCAGGAAAATCCTGAAAAGGCTGAATACAAGATCGCGCTCGAGCGGGCAACGCAGAACGCCTCGCGCGATCATCTCACCCGCGCGCACGATCTCGAGGAACACGATCAGCTCGATGCGGCGCTGCTCGAGTACAAGAAGGCCGTCGAACTCGATCCGTCAAACCGGCTGGCGGGCGCCAAATCGGTGGAGCTGGAAAAAACGATTCGCGATCGCATCGAAGCGTCGCGTCCGAAACCGCCAATCCAGGGCTTGCGCGAGGAAGCCCGCCGCGCGAGCACGCCGCTCCTCAGCCCGACGGCTCCGGTGCCGGTCATCAGCTTCGGCCCGAACGCCAGCGTCAAGGACATTCTGAACTTCATTGGCGCGGCAACCGGGATCAACGTCACCTATGACTCGCAGTACCAGGATAAGGCCTACGCGGTACGGCTCGAAGACGTGACGCTCGAGCAGGCGCTGCAGCAAGTCACCGCCGCCAACCAGTTTTTTTACAAGGTCCTCAACCCCAAGACGATCATCATCGTCCCGGACAACGCCCAGAAGCATGCGCAGTACGACGATTTGGTGGTGAAGGTCTTCTTCATCTCGCACGCCGACGTCGCTGAGATTTCGCAGATCATCAACACGATCATGCGGATCCCGACGATGCCGGTGCAGCCGACCGTGCTGCAGAACAAGACAGCCAACACCCTGACCGTGCGGGCGACGGCGCCGGTAATGGACGTCATCGAGCGAATCATCAAGGCCAATGACAAGCCGCGCGCCGAAGTGATCGTCGATGTGCAGATCCTCGAGGTTAACCGAAACCGCACAAAACAGCTCGGGCTGAACCTCAGCAACTACGCGCTGGGATTGACATTCTCCCCGGAGGTGGCGCCGCCCAATGCGGGCGGCGACCTTTCAAGGGGCGCTCCGGCGGAGCCCCCGCCCTTCAACCTGAATACGATCTCGCAGGGCATCAGCACGGCGGACTTCTACCTGAGCGTCCCGACGGCGATCGTCAGGTTCCTCGAGTCGGACTCGCGGACAAAAATAATCGCGAAGCCGCAGCTGCGTGGTGCCGAAGGAACCAAACTGACGCTCAACCTCGGCGATCAGATCCCCGTCTTGTCGACCGTCTTCGGTGCGCAGGTGCCTGGCGGCCTGGCGAGTGTCCCGCAGTCGTCGTTCAATTACAAGGACGTCGGCGTCAACCTCGAGATGACGCCGCGAGTGACCTACGAGGGTGAGATTGTGCTCGACGCGTTCACCGTCGAGAGCAGTGCACTGGGCAACAACATACTTGTCGCGGGTCAGGCCGTGCCGACATTCGCCTCCCGAAAGGTCACGACGAAGCTGCGGCTGCGTGAAGGCGAGTCAACCTTACTTGCGGGACTGCTGAAGGACGAGCAGCGCAAGATCCTGTCGGGTTTTCCCGGCATAACGAAAGTGCCAGTCCTCCGATCGCTCTTTGGTTCGACGAACGATGAGATCAACCAGTCCGACATCGTCATGCTCCTGACGCCCCACATCGTTCGCACGCACGAGCTGACCGTCGAGGATCTTTCGTCGATCTACATCGGCACGCAGCAGAATGTCGGCCTGGGTGGTCCGCCGCCGCTGATCGCGCCGCAGCCGAACGAGCCTCCGCCTGCGGGCGCAGCGGCCGCGCCTGGCGCTCAGCCGCCAACCGTTGCGGGGTCTACGCCTTCGCTGGCGAACCCGCCGGGCGGCGTACCGCCGACAAATTTCCCCGTACCTCCTGGCGCGTCGCCGGTGCCGGCGCTCGTGACGCCGCTTCCAACGGCGCCACCGGGCACGACGCCGCCGCCGGCGGGCGCTCCCACGAACGTCACCCCGCCGCCCGTCGGCGCACTGCCGGGAGCAGCGCCCGGGGCAACACCACCGGCGGCAACGCCAGCCGGGGCAGCGCCTGCGGGCACGGCGCCGACTGGTGCCGCTCCCGGGGCCGCGCCAAGGGATATCACGACGACGCCGCCAACGACGCCGGCGGGCGGCGCCGCAGCGGTGAACCCGGCGGGGGCGCAGATCATCGTGACCTCTCCCGGCACGGAGTACCGTGTCGCGGGCGGGCCGTACACAGTTCCGATCTCGATCAACAACGTCGCCCGCCTCTCGGTGATCACGTTGACGATCACCTACAACGCGAGCGTGCTTCGAGTCCGTCAGACACAGGACGGCACGTTCATGCGGCAGGGAAACGTCGCAGCAAGCTTTACCCCGAGAATTGACGCGGCCACCGGCCGTGTCGATATCGCGATCACGCGAACGTCCGATTCTGCGGGCGCGTCCGGTGCGGGGCTCCTCGCCGCGCTGGTCTTCGATGCCATTGGCCCCGGCAACTCGACCATCCAGGTCAGCGGTGTCGCAAGCACGCCCGAGGGAGCGCCGATCGCGCTGCAGTTCAATCCCGTGACTGTCACGGTTCGGTGAACGGAGATGGCGAAGACAACGGAGTTCACTCGAAGAAACGAAGAAACGGCGACACAAACGAAGAAGCCTTCGTTTGTCTTCGTATCTTCGTTTCTTCGTGTGAATCCGTTGCCTTCGCTATCTCCGAGGCAGTCGAGTGGCTTCACTTTTATTGAACTTCTTGTCGTCACGACTATCCTGCTGATCCTCGCCTCCGCGGTGCTTCCCCTCGCGAAGGTGACGATTCAGCGGCAGCGCGAGATGGAACTGCACCGCGTGCTGCGGGAGATGCGCGCGGCGATCGACAAGTACAAGGATGCCGTGGACAACGGCCTGATCGGATCCGTGGATGTGAAGGCCGGCAGCGAAGGGTATCCGCCGGACCTCGAGACGCTGGTCGAAGGAGTGTCGGTGGCGAACGATGCGTCGGGCAGAAAGTTGAAGTTCCTGCGACGGGTTCCGGTCGATCCGATCACGAACTCGAGCGACTGGGGATTTCGTGCCTATGCGGACAAGCCCGACTCGACCTCGTGGGGCGGCGGCAACGTCTACGACGTCTACTCGAAAGCCGAAGGAACGGGCCTCGACGGAACCAAATACAAGGACTGGTAGGGTACCGGCGTGACGAATCTGAAAAGACTGCGGCGCGACGGCGGATTCACGCTCATCGAGCTTCTCATCGTGATTGCCTTGATCACGATCCTGGCGACGATGGGGGTCGTGCAATATCGGAACTCCATCCAGGCTTCGAAGGAAGCGGTCCTCCACACCGATCTGTTCCGCATGCGCGACGCGATCGATCAGTACTACGCCGACAAGGCCAAATATCCCGCTTCGCTCGATGCCCTTGTCAGCGACGGCTACATGCGGGCGATTCCCGAAGACCCGATTACAAAGTCCGCGGACACCTGGCAGACGGTGCCGGCCGAGCCCGAGCCTGGCAATTCGTCCACCGATCCCGGCATCTACAACATCAAGAGCGGTGCACCCGGCACGGGGCTCGATGGGACGTCGTATTCGGACTGGTGACGGAATCCCTGATCACTAATCACTGATCCCGAATCCCTGATCGTTGAATCCCTGATCGTTGAATCCCTGATCGTTGAATCCCTGATCGTTGAATCCCTGATCGTTGAATCGACGAATCCTTGAATCGACGGATCCTTGAATCGACAGGAGCCAGCAGCCAGAAGTCAGCAGCCGACCCGCGACCCGCGAACTGCGAACCGCGAACTGCGAATTGCGAACCGCGAATCGCTAACCGCTAACCGCGAGTTGCGGACCGCCGTCGCAGCACGAACAACACGGTACCCACGATGATGACCAGGATGGCGAGTCGAATCGACTCGAGCGACTTGGGTCTCATCACGATCACGTAGACGAACCCGAGGAAGGCAAGCACGGCGGGAATGGGGTAGAGCCACATGCGGAAAGGCCGGGGCAGGTCGGGCTCACGGCGGCGGAGCACCATGACTCCAAGCGTCTGAGCGAGGAATTGCGTCGAGATTCGGATGACGACCAGGGCCGTAACGACGTCGGCGAGCTTGAACAGGCAAAACACAGCGGCCGCCCCGCCGAGCCACAGCAGCGAGACGTGCGGGAAATGGTGCTTCGGGTGCACGCGGGCGAAGACCTTGAAGTAGTCTCCTTCGAGCGCCGCGGCATACGGCACGCGTGAGTACCCGAGCAACAGCGAGAAGACCGAGGCGAACGCCGTCCACAGCATCATCACGGTCACGAGCGCGCCGATCTTCGGTCCCCAGATCCGCGACATGAAGTCCGAGGCGATGAAGCGGGACTTCTCAACGTCCTGCCACGGCATCGCGCCGAGGATCGAGAGGTTCATCGTGAGGTAGAGCGCGGCGACGCCGGCAATCGACAGCAGGATCGCGCGAGGGATGACGCGGCCCGGATCGCGGATCTCGCCGCCGAGATAGCAGACGTTGTAGTAGCCCCAGTAGTCGTACACCGCGATCAGCAGGGCGGCGCCGAGGCCGGTGAAGAATGCGTGAGTCGGAGCCCAGGCGCCGGCAGGAAACGTAAACGCCTGCGATGCATCAAAGTGCGTCAGGCCGGTGAAAATGATCGCCAGCGTCGTTCCGACCACGCCGATCCAGAGAAGCGCTCCCAGCCTTCCAATGATCGTGATTCGGCGATAGAGGAGCACGACGGCGGTGGCGACGGTGGCCATCGCGAGGAACGTCCCGTTGGTGATCGTGAATTCCAGGAATGTCGTGCCGATGCCGGGGATAGGGAGCGGAATGCGTTGCGCGGTAATGGTGTTGTGCAGTGACGGCCACAGATACTCCGCGTACTGCGCAAAGCCGATACAACCGGAGGCCATGGAGAGCGGGGCGCTGAAGGTGAGCTGAAAAACAAAAAGAAACGCAAGCCAACCGCCAACCCGCGGTCCGTACATCGCGCGAAGGTAGCGGACAGGGCCGCCGGCGTGGGGAAGCGCGGCGCCAAGTTCGGCCCAGACGAGACCGTCGCAGACCACGAGCAGGGCGCCGAGGATCCATCCGACCATGGCTTGCGGGCCGTGCATCGTCGCGACCATGAGCGGGATGGTGACGAACGGCCCGACGCCGATCATGTCGATCATGTTCAGCGCCGTGGCTTGCCAGAGGCCAATGCCCCGGACGAGACCGTGATCTGAAGATGGAGTGGAAGGAGTGGGCGTGTTATCGGAATGGACCGGCGGCATGTGGACAAATTCTACCCGTCCACCCCAACGCCGCCACCTGTCTCAATGGACGATGAGACTACTGTCCCCCTGGGCGCCTGATGATCGGTTGCGGCATGCCCTGGCCAGGATTGGTGCCCATCCCCGGCCCGAAACCGCGCGGGCCGTTCCCGGGCTGGCCCCGACGTCCTCCTGGCAGCCCCGGCATCGGGCTCCCACGACCTGGCCCTCCGGGTACCTGCTGCCCACCTGGGACGCCAGGCCGATTACTGACGCTGCTGAACAGGAACAGCCACTCGTTGTAGTGTGTGCCGCTTCCTTTATAGAGCCTGAACGAGGACTCCTTGCTCTTGCTTCGGACGCCCATGATTCCGCCGCCGGCACCCATCTGACTTCCGGAGAACGGCGACGGAGAAGGAGACGGACCGGGAGCGGAGTTGCGCGACGGCGGAGCGCCGAGACCGGTCGAGGGCCCGCCCGGACGGCCAAGGCCAGGCTGCGACTGCGTCGGTCCGCCTTGACCGGGAACACCGCCGGCCGCAAGGATGACGTCCCACTCGCCATCCTTGGTCATCGGATCTTTGTATTTCTTCCGAAGAAACCGGCCCTGAACGAGAACGTCGAGACTGGGCGGGTAGTTGCCGCCTCCCATCTTTCGCATATAAAGGTTGATCGCGCGGGCGATCTGTTCGCCGCGGAAGACGAGTTCGGCTTCCTTTTCGCGCTGGGCTTGAGTACGCCAGACCGGCATCGCGACGGTCATCACGACCATCATGACGCCAATGCTGACCAGCAACGCCGCCATCGCGTAGCCGCGCTGGCCGCCTTGACCACCCTGTAAACACATGAGAGTATTATTGTTAGCGTCCCCGATGGTAGCACACATGAAGCGCTCCTTAAACGGCGCGGCCGTGGCCAGTCTCGCTGCGTTCCTGTCCGTCGCGCTGGGCTGCGACAAGGTCCCGCTCACCGCGCCTAGCGGTTCTGTTATTTCGTTGTTCGCGGCGGCGAATACGGTCCCGCTCAACAGCGACATTGAAATTGTGGCGACCGTCATCGAGAACGGCAGCACTGCGACGACGCCCACGGCCCCGGGGAACGGCGGCACCACGACGACGACCCCGGCGACTCCCACAAGTACGACGAATCCCGGAGCCGGAACGCCGGTACAAAATGGCACCTTGGTTTCCTTCACGACGACCATCGGGCACGTCGAACCGAGCGAAGCCAGGACGAACAACGGACAGGTTCGCGTACGATTCTTCGCCGGTGCTCAGAGCGGAGTGGCGACGATTACGGCGTTTTCCGGCGGAGCATCGGGGAAGCTCGAAAATCTGAAAGTTGGCGCCGCCGGCGTCGAGCGCGTGATTGTCAGCGCGAGCCCGCAGACGCTACCGCCGGGCGGCGGCAACGCGACGATCAGCGCGCGCGTTGAAGACGTCTCGGGTACAGGGCTTTCCGGAATCCCGGTGACCTTCACGACCGATCAGGGCAGCCTGAATCCGCCGACGGCGACGACAGATTCATCAGGCGTTGCTACGACGGTACTCAACGCGCCGCGAACCGCCAAGGTCACGGCGAGCGTGGCGGGGAAGACCGCCGACGTCACCGTCACCCTCGGTCCGCGGACAGGCATCACGATTAGTGCTCCGACGAGCCAGATTGCCGCCGGGCAGCCGGCGACGTTCACGGTTGCCGTCGCCGCCACGGCAAACATTCAGAATGTAACCGTGAACTTTGGGGATGGGAGTCAGCAGTCTTTGGGTGCCATTAGCGGATCAACCACGGTCCAGCACACTTACACAGAAGCTGGCACGTACAACGTGAGAGCGACCGCCACAGACGCCAGCGGCTTTACTGAGCAGGTTGCCACCGCCCTCACCGTGCTGCCGGGTCAGCCGCCGTCGGTCATCATTACCGCGTCCAACAACAATCCGAGCGTGGGCGAAACGGTGATCTTCACCGCAACGGCGTCTGGTGCCACGTCGACAATCGTTCGTTACGAATGGGACTTCGGCGGAGGGATTCCTCCAACCGCTTCTACCACCGGAAACCGGGCGACTGCCAGTTACGCAACGACGGGATCGAAGGTCATTACCGTTCGCGTGATCCAGGCTAGTGGTCCCAGCGGCGACGGCACGACATCCATCGTCGTCAAGCCGTAGCGGTTCCTAGAGGGCTGCGCTACAACGACAACATGTAGCGCAGCCGCTTTAAATGGCCGCAGTCAGTTACGGTCGAATTCCTCTATGACCGCATCGTGAAACGCGGGCCTGATCGGCTGGATGCGCGTGTTCTCGCGCGATGGGTGCACGCGATTGGTTAGCAGCACAACATAGACATCCCGCTCCCAATCAATCCACAGCGATGTGCCGGTGAAGCCCGTATGGCCGATCGCGGTTGACGACATCCGCGTGCCGCAGGAAGACGTCGGCAGCATCGTGTCCCACCCGAGGGCCCGCGAGCTGCCGGGCACTTCAGTGCGGCGAATGAACTCACGAAACGTCGCGGGTTGTGCGAGGACATGGTCACCCGCGATCGTCTGCAACGCAGCCCGAGCGAATGCGCCAACCGCCCCGGCGGTGCCAAAAAGTCCGGCGTGGCCGGCGGCGCCTCCGAGCGCCCACGTGTTCTCATCGTGGACTTCGCCCACCAGGAGCCTGCCCCGCCAGGAGTCGACTTCCGTCGGGGCGGTGCGCGGACGCCAGGGCCTCGGCGGATTGAACGTCAACGGTTCCGCGGTGATGAACGACGCAATTCGTCGGAACTGAGAGGCGAGCGTGACCGACGGATCGAACCTCCCCGGTTGTCGCGATGCGCCGCGTGCATCTTCCAGGATGAATCCAAGCAGCATGAAGCCGAGGTCAGAGTAAACGGATTCGGAGCGCGGCTCGTACTCGAGCGGCACGTGGGCGATAGCTGGCTCGAACTCGACGCGTCCGGCATGATCGCGAAAAAACGGCAGGTAGGCTGGGAGGCCCGAGCAGTGCGCCAAGAGATCGCGAATGGTGACGCTCTCCCGATCGGTACCGCGCCACTCCGACAACCTGCTGCGTAGTGGATCGGCGACGGCGAGAAGCCCCTCGTCTACGGCGCGCATGGCCAGCGTCGTCGTCGCGATCACTTTCGTGAGGGATGCGAGATCGAAGACCGTTTCGTTCGTCGTGTCGGAAGCGCCGGCGTCGTAGGTCAGCGTCCCGAATGGGCGGCGCCAGATCGGACCGTCCTTCCGTCCGACCTCCGCAACGGCGGCGGGAAACGCCCGGTCGAGAATGCCGTGAAGCAGGATCTCCGCGGCGCGATCGAATGGCTCACGCATCCGCGCGCCGCGGCATGGCGAACGACAGCGCGACAGCCACGCCGCTGGTGCACGCCGCGCCTACGAGCGCGTACCACGTCCAGGCACAGGCGTTCGTCCACCACACATAGGTGACGACGAGCGTGCCGCCGATCATGCCCCAAAGCATCGCTGCCGATCCGACGCGGTTGATGAGCACTCCCGTCAGGAACGCTCCAAGCACGGGGCCGGCCGAAAACGACAGCACGAGCAGGCCGGCGTCGAGCACGGACCGATCGATCCATTGAGCGCCGAGGGCCACTCCGATCTGCGCGATGCCCCAGCCAATTGTCGCGTGGCGCGACAGGCGCATCAGCCGGTCCTGATCGGCGTCCGGCCGGATGTACTTCACATAGAAGTCGTTGACCGTGGTGGCCGCCAGCGCGTTGATCGATGGTGAGAGCGCGGCGGCAACGATCGCCGCGATGATGAATCCGGACACGCCTTGAGGAATGCCGGTCACGACGAACAGCGGAAGAATCTCGTCGTTGCGTCCGAGGGCTCGAGGCAGCGGTGTGTGCTGATAGAAGGTGTAGAGCATCACGCCGATCACGAGAAACAGGACGAATTGCGCGAATACGATGAACCCGCTCAGGATCAGCCCGCGGCCGGCGTCACGCGCCGAACGCGCGGACAACAGCCGCTGGACGAGAAACTGATCGGTACCGTGGGTTGCGAGCGTGAGCGCGATTCCGCCAAACAGTCCTGTCCAGAAGGTATAAACCCTCGTCGGATCCAGGCTGAAGTCGAAGATCTGAAACTTGTGGGTCGCTTCGGCGGCCGCCGCGACCGCTGACCATCCTCCCGGAATCTGCCACAGGAGGGCGAAGAAAACGGCCAGCGCGCCAGCTACATACACGAACATCTGCACGACATCGGTCCAGATCACCGCTGCGACCCCGCCGCGCACGGTGTAGACGATCATGGCAAGGCCAAGCAGCAGAATCGTCCACGACACCGGCACTGCGGTCACGACCGAAATCACGAGTGCCGTCGCAAACAGCCGGATGCCGTCGGCCAGGGTGCGGGTCACGACGAAGATGATCGCGGCAGCGTTCTTCACCCCCGGACCAAAGCGGCGCTGAAGCAGTTCGTACGAAGTGAACAGTTCGCCTCTGAAGTAGGCGGGAATGAACAGCGAGCTGACGAGGAACCTGCCGCAGATGTATCCAAGCGGCAATTGCAGGAAGGTCATGTTGCCAGCGTATGCGCCGGCCGGAACGCCGATGAAGCTGAGCGTGCTGGTCTCGGTCGCCACCACGGTGAAACAAATAGCCCACCACGGTACAGACCGGCCGGTGATGAAATAGTCGCGCGTCGTCTTCTGGAATTTCGCGAACCACGATCCGAACGCGGTAATCGCCAGCAGGTAGGCGGCGATGACGACGTAATCGACCCAGGTGAGGACCATCCGTCTGGCTGGTGGAGGAGGCCTAGCGCGATCCTGACGTCGCCGGCTGAGGCGGTGAAAACGCCGCGCGTCCAACGACGGACAAATAGTCTTGAGGTGCCTGCGGCGAATTGGTCAGGCTGTCGTAGGAAAACAACACCACCCCGGCGGCGCCAAGCCGCCGCGCGCTCTGAATGTTGTCGATGGTTTCCTTGGGTGAGAGGCGATAGGCTCCGATCCCGGCCCACACTGGACGTGACCCTGCTGCCTGGCGCACCGCGGCAATCAGTTCGGCGAACCGAGTCGGTTCGGTTGTGTACGCCATCGGGCACACCGCGTCGGCGAGGCCGGCGTCGAGCCAGGCTCCCCAGTCCTGCAGCTTCAGTTGCCGCGCTTCGTGCAGATCGGGCGCCACGGCCAGGCTGATCGTCGCAGCCGGCCGTTCGCCTTTCACGGTCGCGTGCAGCCGGTTCATCAGCGCCGTCATCCTCGCGAGACGGAACGTGCGCCACTGCTCAGCCAAGCCGTCCGGATACGCGAAGAGATCGTCGGCCTCCTGAGCGTCCAGCAGCCGGCGTGTGGCGTCTGGAAGCGTGCTCCGCACCGCGCTCCGAAACTCACGGATGGCGCCACGGCTGTAATCAAATCGGTCGTTCGGGTAGCGCGCATAGTCGAAGTGCACGCCGTCAACCGCATAGCGGCGCACCAGATTCCGCACGACCGAGTCGGTGTAGTCCGCGGCCTCAGGCACGATCGGCGTCGTGTAGAGTCCTTCGATCTCCGTGCTATGCGCGCGCGTCCATCGTGCCAGCGTCCCGACGTATCCCGGACTGTCGGACTCGATAGCCGCCATCTGTTGACCGATGTCGCGCGGCACCATCAGCCAGGCAGGATGTCGATAGATAAGATGCTCGCGCGCAGATGGCAGTTCAGTCGCACTGGAGATGAGGTTGACGTTGATCCAGGCGTGGATTCGCAACCCGGCAGCGTGGCCGGCGTCGAGCACGCTGGCGAGCGGATCGAAGCTCTCCGGCTGACGCAGCAGATCCGAGCCACGCGGTTCAATGCCGCCAAGGTAGTAGGCGTCGCCGCGGCCGCGCACCTGGACGAACAGCGTATTGAAGCCGTGCGTACGGGCCGATGCGATCAGCGACGCAATGCTTTGCGGTGTCGTCAACGAACTGCGAAGCACCCACAAGGCACGCGTTTCCGTGCTGGATGAATCGGGAGCAATGGAAACTTGGTCGTTCGGGTTCCGCGGTTCGGGGTTCGAGGAAGATGCGGTGACGGTGACGTGAGCAACGACGGCGAGACACACACTGAACGCGATCGCGAACGCTGCAGCGGCGTACGCGCGCCGTCCTCCAAAGCTCATAGATCGTCCGAATGTAACAGGAGGGTACTCGGTTAGTCAACGGAGAGGACGTAACAATTGTGAATTGGTGAATTGAAGTCCTTGCTAGATTTTCAGCGTCAGCCGTGCAATGCCGCGTGTTGGTGCTAAGCAGCTTGACCGACACCAATCCACCGATTTGTTCCTGTGCTACAGTCTCAACATCGATTAAATGGGTTACGTGATCGGCATCGACGCAGGAGGCACCAAGACGGTGTGTCTCCTCGCGGACGAGCAGGGGAATGTTGTCGCTGAGGCCCGGCGCGGCGGTGCGAACTTGCAGGCGGCCGGCGAGCTCGAGGTCGAGAAAGTCCTCCATCAGGCGATGGACGAGGCCATCGGCGATCGGGCGATCGTGCCCGCCGCAATTTGCCTCGGCATTGCTGGCGTCGATCGTCCGGATGACTACGCCGTCGTCGGCGCGATCATGCGCCGCATCGGTTACAAAGCGCGGGTCATCATTGTCAACGACGCTCTCGTGGCGCTCGAAGCGGGCGCTCCTGGCCAACCCGGGGTCGTCGTGATTTCAGGAACGGGCTCGATTTCGTACGGTCGGAATGCGCACGGCGAGGCCGCTCGCTCCGGCGGCTGGGGCTACGTCCTCGGCGACGAGGGGAGCGGCTACTGGATGGGACGATCAGCCCTGCGCGCTGTGCTTCGTCAGGCCGATCACCGTGGGCCGGTTACGGTTCTGTCGGAATTGCTGCTGAAGCATTTCGACGTCGATGCTCCCCAGGAGTTGATTCATAAGGTCTACAACACCGGCCACAAACCGACGGCGATCGGCGCGCTCGCGAAGTGCGTGCAGTCGGCTTTCACTCAGGGAGACGCCGTAGCGATCGGCATCCTGCGCACGGCCGCCGACGAGCTCGAGTCGTTCGCGCTGTCCGTCGCGCGCCGGCTCGAGTTAATTGGTCAGCCCTTCGTATTCATCCTCGCCGGCGGAATCTTTCGGGCCGTCCCGTGGCTCGAAGAAGAGCTTGAACGGAGGCTTCCAGTCGGCGCGCCCGGCAGCTGGGTCCGTCGCCTCGACCGCGAGCCCGCGATTGGCGCCGTCGCGCTGGCACTGCAGGAAGCGCATGGCGGGGTGATGATTCCCGCTTATAAACTGGATTGATGCCGGTTGACAGCCACTCGGGACTCTCGATTGGCCCCAGGCGAAGCCCGCGCGTCACGGTCTTCGCCCACGACTACGCGGTCGCCAAAGCCGTCGCGAGGCGCATCGCCGATCTCGTCTCGAAAAGCCCACGGGTTGTGCTGGGTCTGCCGACCGGACGCACACCGATTGGCCTCTATCGCGAACTGGTGTCGCTTCACCGCCACGGTGTTGATTTCTCTCAGGTGACCACCTTCAACCTCGATGAGTTCCTCGGAATCCCGGCCGATCACCCAGGCAGCTATCGAAGCTTCATGGAGCAGCACCTGTTCAGCCACGTGAACATCAAGCCAGAGAATCGCCATTTTCTGAACGGCGCCACCGCCGATCCGGACGCCGAGTGCCTGCGTTACGAGCAGGAGATTGCCGACGCCGGAGGCATTGATCTGCAGGTGCTGGGCATCGGCACGAACGGTCACATCGGCTTCAATGAGCCGGCGCCTACGCTGGTCGCCCGGGCGCACCGCGTGAAGTTGACGCTGGAGACGCGCCGCAGCAACGCGTCGCTGTTTGGCGGCGATTCCGAAAACGTGCCGCCCGAAGCCCTCTCGGTCGGGATGGCGACGATTCTGCACGCTCGAGCGATCGTCCTGCTCGCCACCGGGCGATCGAAGGCTGGGTGCATCGAACGCGTGGTCAATGGGCCGCTGACGCCGGAGCTGCCGGCATCGTTCCTTCAATTGCACGACGACGTGGACATCATGCTGGACGCGCCGGCGGCTGAGAAGCTTCAAGCAACTGTCTGAGGTGCGCGTCGGCTTCTTCGCCGATCGCCTCGCGCACCGAGTCGTGAGCCTTTTTCAACCGGCGCAGCGCCTGCGGCAGGGTGAGGTTAGCGCGCTGCATGATGATCGCGGCCTTGACGTTCCACTTCGCCCGCTTCAGGACGCCGTCAGCCGTTTCGTAGTCGACGCCGCTCACGAGGATGAGGATTCGCCGCGCACGGTCCTTCAGCTTCTCTGAGCCTGTCTGCACGTCGACCATCAGGTTGCCGTAGGTCTTGCCGACCTTGATCATCGAGATGGTGGTCAGCATGTTCAACACCATCTTGGTCGCGGTGCCGGCCTTGAGGCGGGTCGACCCGGCGATGATCTCCGGTCCGACCGCTGGCGCGATCTGCAGGTCGACGAAGTTCTGAAGCTCCGATCCCGGCCAGCAGGTCACGAAGATGATCTTCGCGCCGGCCTTCCGGGCGCGGGTCAGGCCGCCGCGCACGAACGGCGTCATGCCGCTGGCCGAGACGCCGATGACGACGTCCTTCTTGCCGAGGCGAAGACGGGCGATGCTCCGTGCGCCTTCTTCGTAGTTGTCTTCGACCCCTTCCTTCGCGCGGAAGACTGCCTCCTGGCCGCCAGCCATGATCGCCTGGACCAGCGACGGCCGCGTCCCAAACGTCGGCGGCATTTCGGAGGCTTCGACGACACCCAGCCGTCCGCTGGTGCCGGCGCCGACGAACACCACGCGGCCGCCCTTGCGCAGCGCCTGGGTGATGATCTCCACGCCTTGTGCGATCCGCTGCCGCTCTTTGTGAACCGCCGCGACAACTTTCTTGTCTTCGTTCACGATCATCTCGATGATGTCGGGAACTGGGATCTTGTCGACTGAGAGGCTGCTGGGATTGATGGCTTCGGTCGGGAGCGACTCCCACTTCGAATGGGTCAGCATGAGTGGTTCCGGTCTACGGCAAATCGCCAGCGTCGCCGGCGCGACGTGCAACCGTTTACACTACTCCTCGGCCTCTGGGGTGTCAAACGGCCTCGGCCAATCCCTCATCACTCATCGCTGATCCCGAATCCCGGATCCTTGAATCCCTGATCCTTGAATCATCCCTACTTGCAGTCCGACTGGGATTCAAGGATGAGCGATTCGGCGAGTGGGGATTCGACGATTGGGGAGTCGACGATTGGGGAGTCGACGATTGGGGATTCGACGATTGGGGATTCACGATCAGGGATTCGGGATCAGTGATCAGTGATGAGTGATTCAAGTACACTGCAGCCGTGTCGCATCTGATCGACGACTATGTCGCCTATCTGCGAGATGTGCGTCGCTTATCGCCGAATACGGTCGAGAGCTACGCGCGCGATCTCTCGCTACTGGCTGAATTCGCCGACAAGCGCGAGCAGCGTGTCGATGGGCTTCAGCGATCGGATCTGGAAACGTTCGTTCGCCAGCTGATGTCGTCGGGACTGTCGCCGCGTTCGGTCGCGCGAGCGGTGGCGTGCGTCCGAGGCTTCTACCGGTTTGTCGCGATGGAGCGGCATCAGGACCGCAGCCCCGCGGACGATCTCAGACCGCCGCGTGCGTGGGCGGCTCTGCCGAAGTTTCTGTCGCTCGACGAAGTCGATCGACTGCTGGCGCAGCCGGATACCAATACGGCTCGCGGCCTGCGTGACAAGGCGCTCATCGAAGTCCTCTACGCCACCGGCGTTCGCGTCTCCGAACTGATCGCGCTTCGAGCCGGCGATCTGAATCTTGACGAGGGATATCTCACCTGCATCGGCAAAGGAGACAAGCAGCGGATGGTACCGCTCGGGCACGAAGCCGCCGATTGGGTGAGGCGCTACCTCCGCGAGGGCCGACCGATGCTGGCCGGAACGAAGCGCTCACCGTGGCTGTTCGTGAACGCGCGCGGCGGGGGTGCGCTCTCGCGGGTTGGCTTCTGGAAGATTCTCAAACAGTACGGCATCAAGGCGGGGGTTTCACGCGACCTCAGTCCTCACGTCCTGCGACACTCGTTTGCGACGCACCTGCTCGAACGCGGCGCGGACCTGCGGATGATTCAGATGATGCTCGGCCACGCGGACTTGTCGACGACTCAGATCTACACGCACGTGCTCCAAGCGCGACTGCGCGCATCGTACGACAAGTTCCATCCCCGGAAGTGAGCAGCGACGGTTTCAACCCGAGGATGACAGTGGCGAACGAGCGCGCGAGTGAGCCGACGCGAGCCGCCTTCGCGCTCCGCGCTACGGCGCCCCGGAACCAACCGGTTCGCGGTTCGTCTATACAGGAGTACACCCTATGCTCCGGAGGATCGAATCTATGGAACGCACGTTCTGGCAGAAGCTCGAAGGTACGACCGAGCAGGTCCTCGCCCAGCTCAAGCGGCTCGTCGAAGAAGGCAACATCCGCCGAGTCGTGGTCAAGCAGAAGGGCAGGACCGTCGCCGAGTTTCCGCTGACGGCAGGCGTCATCGGCGGCGTCATCGCCCCGGTCGCGGCCGCCATTGGCGCGCTGACCGCGCTCATCACCGGGTGCAGCATCGAAGTTGAGAAGATCGTCAACGAGCCGGAATCCACTCCGGTGCCGTAGGCGCCGGTCCCCAGGATGTTGCCTCGCCCCGCTGAAAGCTGTTATATTCGTTGGATTTGAGACGCACCGCCGCGACGGCCGTGCGTTCGCTGTTCTCGGGAATTCCGAGCCATTCCAATGGGTATCCTGCGTTATTTGCCCGCCTGGTGGCGGCCGGCGCAGCCTGAAGGAGTTCGACACGCATGAGCCGTAAAGGCCGTCACCTGTTTACGTCCGAATCGGTCACCGAGGGGCATCCCGACAAGATCGCCGATCAGATTTCAGACTCAATTCTCGACGCCATTCTTACGCAGGATCCGCTCGCGCGCGTCGCCTGCGAGACCCTGGTCACCACCGGCCTTGCCATTGTCGCCGGAGAGATCACGACCAACTGCTACGTGGACTTTCAGAGGGTCGTCCGCGAAACGATCAAGGACGTGGGTTACACCCGCGCGAAGTACGGCTTCGATTCCGAGACGTGCGCCGTGCTCTCGACCATCCACGGGCAGTCGCCTGACATCGCTCAAGGGGTCGATCCCGGAGGCGCCGGCGATCAGGGCCTGATGTTCGGCTACGCCTGCATCGAGACCGAAGAGCTGATGCCCTTGCCGATCATGTTGGCGCACAAACTCGGCATAGCGCTGTCGCGCAACCGACGTGAAGGCGTGCTGGATTATCTCCGCCCGGACGGGAAATCACAGGTGACGGTCGAATACGATGGCGACCGGCCGGTGCGCGTCGATACCGTGGTTGTTTCCACCCAGCACAGCGAATCGGTCACCAACGAGAAGCTGCGGGAAGACATCACCGAAAAGATCATCAAGCGCGTCATCCCCGAAAGCCTGCGCGACAGCAAGACGCGTTTCCTCATCAATCCCACCGGTCGATTCGTGGTCGGCGGACCGCACGGCGATGCCGGCGTCACCGGTCGGAAGATCATCGTCGACACCTATGGTGGGGCGGCCCCGCACGGCGGCGGCGCGTTCTCCGGCAAGGATCCCACGAAGGTCGATCGCTCCGCCTGCTACATGGCGCGTTACGTCGCGAAGAACGTCGTTGCGGCGGGTCTCGCGACCCGGTGCATGGTCCAGCTCGCGTATGCGATTGGCGTCGCCGAGCCGGTGTCCGTGCTCATCGACAGCTTCAACACCGGCCTGATCGACGACGACAAGATCAGCGAAATCGTACGCGCACACTTCAAGCTGACGCCTAAAGCGATCATCGAGACGCTCGACCTGCGACGGCCCATTTACAAGAAGACCGCCGCATTCGGCCATTTCGGCCGGACCGAACCGGAATTCGGATGGGAGCGAACCGACAAGGCAGAGGCGATCAGATCAGACGCCGGGGTCACCGCGACAGCGGCTGTGAAAGCCTAACGCTCGTTTCGCGCCCGGTTGAGCGCCGGCGTCGAGCGAACAATGAAGAAAGTGGCAATCGTGGCGGCGGCCCTTGTGGTCGCCGCCATTTTTTTTCTGCTCGCGACGCTTCCTCCGCATCCCGTCCATCTGTCTGCCATCGTCGATCCGGACAGGTGGCATCGCACCGTCGCCGGCGCGTATCACATTCACTCGAATCGATCCGACGGCGCCGCTGACAAGGATGCGATCGCCGCCGCGGCGGCCCGAGCTGGCCTGGCGTTCATCATCCTGACCGACCACGGCGACGGCACCCGGCAGCCGGACCCTCCCGTTTATCTCCATGGCGTGCTGTGTCTGGACGCCGTGGAGATCAGCACGAACGGCGGACACTACGTGGCGATCGATATGCAGCCGGCGTCCTATCCGCTCGGCGGCGAGCCCGACGCCGTGGTCGAGGACGTGAAACGCCTCGGCGGATTTGGCATCGTCGCCCACCCGGACTCGCCGCGGCCTCAGCTGGCCTGGGGCGACTGGGACGCGCCCTTTGACGGGATCGAGTGGCTCAGCGCCGACAGCGAGTGGCGGGACGAATCGCGCCTGCGGCTCACTCGGGCGCTGTTCCAGTATTTTCTTCGACCTGCGCCAGCGCTCGCGTCGCTCCTCGATCGGCCGGTGGCAACGCTCGCGCATTGGGACGCGCTCACAGCCAAGCGTCGGGTTGTCGGGCTGGCGGGCGTCGACGCGCACGGCGGAATCGGACGAGGTGTGGAGGAAGGAGGGAAGCGGCGGGCGGCGCTCGGCCACGTCCCCTCCTATGAAGCGAGCTTTCGAACCTTTACGACCCGCGCCATCCTGGATCGGCCGTTTTCAGCGGACGCCGAGACCGACGCGCGGTCACTCATCACGTCGATTCGCAACGGCCGCGTGTTCACCGTCATTGATGCACTGGCCGATGCAGGTTTTGTTGACCTCGAACAGGATGCCAGCGGCGAGTATTCGTTGACGTACGCGATTCCTGACGGAGCAGCGTTGATCATGGTCAAGGACGGCCACGACTCTTCTCCGCTGCAGGAAGGGCCGGCTGGACGCCGGCGCCTGTCTTCCGAAGACACGGCCGCGAGTGCTGCGCGTTTCGAAGTCCGTGTCCCGTACGGCCCGGGCACACCGCCGGCACCGTGGCTCGTGACCAACCCGACCTACTTTCGTCCGCCGCCAAGCGATCGGCCGTCGCCCGCCGGCGTGACTGGTGCGGCGCAGCGTCTCCCCGCGGACACGCTGTGGCATTCCGAGCACGACTCGCGCAGCCTGGCGCGGCTCCAGAACTTGGGTGGACAGGTCACGCTGGACTACACGCTTGGTGCCGGTGATCGGAACAGTCAGTTCGCGGCGGCCGTCGCCGATATTCGAGGACGCGCCCCGAGGTTCTCCGGGATTCTCTTTTCCGCCACGGCGAGCCGCCCGGGTCGCATCTCAGTTCAGTTGCGGTACGGGGAACTCCGATGGGCCCATTCGGTTTACGTCGATGCCTCAGTCCGCGAAGTGCGGCTTGCCGTGGACCGTCTGGTTCCTGCCGATTTTCAGACGGGCCCGCCGCCCGGCACCAGCACGGCGGATTCGCTTCTGTTCGTCGCTGATCTGACCAATTCGCGTCCCGGAGACTCCAACACGGTGCGAATCAGCAATCTGAAGTTTGAAAAGTAGGTTCCCAGTTTCCAGTTCCCAGTCCCCTGTTATCCTCTCCGCGACCCGCGACCCGCGACCCGCGACCCGCGACCCGCGACCCGCGACCCGCGACCCGCGACCCGCGAAGGCGGGGACTCTATTTCTGCCGGCCCGGCGCGATCTCGTGCAGGGCTGCAATCAGATCGCTCGCGAGGAGGCCGTGACGGAAACCTTCTCGCAACATCCGCTCCGCGATCTGACGCGCAACGGTCGAACTTCGACCGCGGCCGTGTTCCTTCGCGCGAGGGGAGATGAAGGTGCCCAGCCCCCGTTTCACGTAGACGTCCCCTTCGAGTTCGAGCGTCCGGTAGGCGTGCTGGACCGTGTTTGCGTTGACCTTCAATTCCGCCGCAAGCGTCCTGACGGCGGGCAGCGCCTCGTCTGTTTTCAGAATTCCAACTGACACGCAGCGGCGGATTTCATCGACGATTTGTCGATAAACCGGCCGCGGATCCGAGGTGTCGATGTCAACTAGCACGCTAGTATACTAGCACACTAGTTCACTGGTCCACCATTTCGCTAGTCGAGCAGAATCCCCCAGCAAGCCACCAGCGCGGCCCAGCCAGCAGCCAGCGGGACTATCTATGTCTTTGCGGTAAGGAGGAGATAAATGGCGGACGCCGACACGATGATGTTGGGCGTCCACGCGGCCAGAACGGGAGGCAGTAGGCCGGCCTTCCCAATCGCGACGAACACGCTCATCAGGAACCAGTAGGAGAGCGCGATCACGATGCCGAGCCCGATGCCGTAGAGGGCACCCCGCCGGCCGGTCGTCACCCCGAAGGGAACGGCGAGCAGCGTCATCACGAACGTCACGAACGGAAAGGCGAGTTTGCGCTGCAGATCGACCTGCTGCGGGACGACGTTGGCGCCGGTTGCGGCGAGTTCTTTCACCGAGCGCCGCAACTGCGCGACGCTCATCAGGTCCGCCTCGGTGTCTTCCGTCTTGAAATACTCCGGCGATTCGATCGGCAGTGGTTCGCGGGTGAAGACCTGCCATTTTGCCGGCCCGGAGGAGAGATCCTGGATCCAGCCGTTCACGCCGGTCCAGCTACCGCGGTACTCCGCACTGGCGGCGTAGGTCTGCGACGACAACCGCCACGCATTTGGCGCCAGCCGGTACATCGTCAAAGATGTCAGCACGTCGTGCCGTGGATCGAAAAAACCATAGTGATAGATGGTGCCGTCGCGTCCGATTACCCAACGTCGATTCAGCGGATTGAACGTCTTCGGCGGCCGGCCGCGAATCTGATCGTCAATCGCCGTGGCGCGCCGATTGGCCTGGGCGAGGATCTCCTGATCGAGCGAGAACAGCGCGGCGCTGAAGAGAAGCGAGAGCAGGATGATGGGTGCGCAGACGCGATACAGGCTGATGCCGCACGCCTTCATCACCGTCAGCTCGCTCGTTCGTGACAGCAGCCCGAACGTCACCAGCACGCTCAGGAGCGCCGCAATCGGGATCACGAAGTAGACGAACTGCGGGGTGCGGTAGACGAGCAGCGACATGATCATGCTGCCGTTGGCGGTGCCCTTGAACAGCTTGTCGGACGCATCGATGAAGGTGGAGATGTAAAACAGGCCGACCAGCGCAAGGAAGGCGAGCGCCACCACGCGGAGGTACATCCGGCTGACGTAGCGGTCGAGGAGGCCTCCGGCGGGGAACTCGAGCTTCGGGACTCGGACGACAACAACGACTTTACGACGCCGACGGGCGGGGGATGCAGGTTTTGCAACCCCGTCGTCCCGCACCGCGCCCGCGTCGTGGCTGGAGGCCCACTTCGAGGCCAGTTGCGGGACTGCCAGAGGAAGGGCCCATGGAATCTGGCGATTGGCGAATCGATCGCGCCAGACCAGGGCCGCGATTCCAAACCCGCCGAGCAGGATGTTCGGCCACCATCGCGCCAGATGCGCCAGGAGGAAGCTGGCCGATCCAAGCCGATTGGCGTTCTCGATGGCGCGATAGTGCCCCTGCGTCTGAGCCTCGGCGAGGTACATCACAACGTAGTAAGCGAAGATCACCGCTACACCGATCACGAAGCCGCCCATCTTGCCGTCGCGGGAGACCGACAGGCCGAGCGCCAGGCCGATGAGCGCGAACACGAAGCAGGCGACCGGCACCGAGAACTTCTGCTCGATCATGATGATCTCGGGGTGCGGCGAGTACGCCGGGTGCCCAGTCAGTTTGTCGTGCATGTCTTTCCGCAGTTCGGCAATCGTCTTCTCGGTGAGGCCGCGTGGAAGTTCGGCCTTCTGAAACACCCGCTCGGGGTCCAGCGCAATCGTGAGATTGCCGGGAAACCGTGTCGTCCGGGTTTCGCCAGGCTTGCCGGTGGCGTACTGCGTGCCGTCGGTGAGGACGAGGTCGACTCTCCGCTCGGCGCGATTCAACACAAGACGACCCCTTGACGCCAGGAACAGCTCGGTCTCCGGCTTACTCGTATTGGCGAGTAGGACGTCCTTCCACCCGACGTGGTCCTCGGGTTCGTCGCGCGCGTATAGCACCCAGCCAGGAAAGTTCTCGAAAAAAATTCGCGGATGGACGTCGTTTTCGACTTGCTTGGCGATGATTTCGAACGTGATTTCCCGGAAGGTCTGATTCGCGTCGGGAATCGCCTTGACCATGACGTAGGTCGTGGCGACGGCGCAGACGGTGGCCATCAGCATGACCGGCCGCAACAGCCGGTGCGGGCTCACACCGCAGGCCAGCAGCGCGACTGTTTCCCGGTCGGCGGAGAGCCGGCCGAGACCGATGAGGATTCCGGTGAGAAGCGCCATCGGGATTGTCAGGCCGAGGGCCTGCGGGATCAGCGTCAGCATGATCCGTCCGGCGACCTGCCACGACACCCCCTTGGCCACCAGCATTTCCAGGTCGCGCATCACCGGGGGGATTTCCAGCAGGAACGTAAAGATGACGAGCGACAGCAGGAATGGCGGAATGGTCTCCCGGATCACGTAGCGGTCGATCTTTCGCAGCATTGTCGTTCGTGCTCATTATCGCTTGGGTTCTGGCTTCTGGCGGCTCACGATTGGGCATTCGCTAGGGCGGCGACCTTAATTCACGTCCGCAATCCTTGCACAGGCCTCTTTTACTGGCTAAACATCGTGGGTCTGATAATGAGTGTTATGTTAACCAGGCTCGCGGTTTGTGGCTAGCGGCTCGCGGCTCGGGCTACTCACTGGGCTACTGGCTATTGGTTACTGGCGGCTGACGGCTGGCGACTCGCGACTAGACTACCGGCCACTGGCTACGGGCGACTTGACTGCCGGCTACTGCCAACTGCCAACTGCCAACTGCCAACTGCCAACTGGCAACTGGCTACTAGCTACTGGCTACTGGTTATGGCGGCTGGCGACTCGCGACT